>JBQEKJ010000085.1:0-5442 GCA_052103835.1 Pauljensenia sp. | reverse complement strand
ACCAGGACCAGGACCAGGACCAGGACCAGGACCAGGACCAGGACCAGGACCAGGAAACCGTGATCGGGGAGCCCGACCAGCGGAGAGTCAGTCGGTTCTTGTTAGAGTGACCTGGGACACGATGCTCGACGATGGAGGTGCTGATGCCCGGTTTTGAGGTCGACCATGACGAGATGGACTCCCTGCGTGCCCTGCTCCTCGAGGTGGCCGACACCCTCTTGGAGGGAACATCCATTCCCAGCAATCCCGGTGTCGCTGTCCTGGGGCTCCCTGTGGTCTCCGAGGCCTTCGACGACTTCCGCGCTGCCGCCACACAACGCAGAACGGCTCTGGGCCAGTGGTGCCTGGAGACGGCGGAGGACGTGAACAGCTCCATGCAGTACTTCGAGGCGACCGATGCCTTCTGGGCGCTGGCATTCAGGTCGGACAAGCACACGTACCAGTAGCTGGACCTCCGGGCGTGCACCAGCACAGCAGCACACCAACACCCAGTCTCCGGAGCACCTGCGACGGCTCCACGGCGACCGCGGGCCAGGACCGGCAGGGCCCGGACGAACACAGTCAGTGCGACCACAGGAGGGCAAGCACCATGGGAATGCTCACGGGACTCGTGGGCGACGTGCCCGGCCAACCCTCGGGGGTGTTCGCCCTCCAGGGCTCAGTGGAGACTGCCCGCGCCACGGTCTCCACCACGGAGGCAGGCATCAGCAACGCCCCGCGTGTCGCTTCGACCTGGAAGGGTCTCGCCAGGGATGCCTTCGACACGGGCGTCGACCGGGGGGTCAAGCAGTCCCAACGTCTCACCGACGGACTCGATGACGGAGCAACGTCGCTCGAGACCTACGCCTGGCAGCTCCAGACCCTGCAGGACCGCGCCGCGACGCTCCGGGGTCGGATGGAGACACTGGACGCGCAGCTGGAATCGGCGCCGACGACCGAGCGATTCACGGCCCTCGTCACCCTGCTCCCGTTGGCCAACGACATCCTCCGCGACTACTCGCTCTCCGTCCAGGACGCCAAGGGGGCCGCCGTGATCTGTGCGGCCGAGCTGCGGGCAGCCCTGCACCTCGAGGCCGTCAATCTCAATGAGAGCAGCGAGAACATCGGCACACTCTCCCCCCTCGACGGCAGAGCCATCGAGCGGATCACGAATGAGCTCGACCACCTCGACCACGCCAATGTCAACCAGGGACAGATCGGGGACTGCTACTTCCTGGCCTCACTCATGGCCGTCATGCAGTCCCCTGAGGGCCGGGCATGGCTCAAGAGCTGCGTCGAGATCCACCTCGACCGCAATGGCAGGCCCGACGGTTTCCTCGTCACCATCCACGAGGATCCCCTCCACCCCGACGACGACACCGCCCGGACGACCCTGGTCACCTCCGTCTACGCCAACGGTGTCCGGGGTGCGGACGGAGCCTCTGTTGCCTCCATCTTCGAGGCTGCCTATGGGCAGACCCATCCTGGAGGCACACGCAGCAGCCAGGAGGGCGGATTCAGCGGTGGCTACATCGACCGTGCCATCCAGGAGCTCACCGGCGTCCGACCTGATGTCGAGAAGCGCTCATCGGGATGGAACATCTTCGGCTGGGGCGACGGGTATGACGACGGTCAACGCGACCGGATCGAACAGGCCATCAAGGATGGCAGACCGGTCACCACCGAGACGGGAACCACCCGCGGTGCATTCGACGAGAATGGCGCAGCCGTGGTCCAGGCGACGACCAATGGCACGACCCAGGGTCTGAAGCTGAGCGGCTCCCATGCCTACATGGTCGTCTCGGCGAACGATGACGGCATCACCCTGAGGAATCCATGGGGGTACAACAAGCCTGCACAGGGATCCATGCCCCTCGATGGGACCTTCACAATCTCCTGGGACGACTTCGAGACCTACTACGGAAGCGTGAGCATGGGAGGCGACTACAGATGAGCCGGTGGCGCACGATCCCCCTCCTGGCGGCAGCCGTGCTCGCCTCCACGCTTCCAGCATGCACCACCCCATCAGCCCCCAATCCCTCCAACCCTCTCCCCATCACGGAAGGTGACTCCATGTCCTGCGAGGACGGCTATCGCGTCAGTATCTCGGGCACCGCGGTGTTCCGCCCCGGCACGGGGGCCTTCCCCGCCTACGACGTCGGAGGCACGCGTATTGAACAGGGGGTCATGCGGGCTGCGCTCTCAGGCGTCGACACGGATGGGGTCGGCGGCTTCGAGACCACGGTCCTCACAATCGGGGAGTCGGTGACGGACCCGAAGGCCGGGACGTTCACCCTCTTGGACGTCGAACCGACCTCCTCCGCCCTCGGCGACGGCTCGGGGGGCACTGCCACCTTCTGCTACGAACCCGCCCCCGACTTCGAGGTCAACCCAGAGCTCTCCTCGCAACAGGACGGATAGCGCCCTCGTCCATGGGGGACAATGTCCCCATGACCGCCATGCTCAACGACCTGCTCGACGACCTGGAGGACCGCGGTCAACTCGACGACGTGGACGCCCTCTTCGAGGCGTTCTCCGGATGGGCGGAGGGATCGGGACGCCCCCTGTACCCCCACCAGGAGCAGGCGCTCCTGGAGATCCTCGACGGCAACCACGTCATCGCTGCCACCCCCACCGGGTCCGGCAAGTCGATGATCGCACTCGCCGCGCACTTCGTGTCCCTGGCCCGGGGCGGGCGTTCCTACTACACGGCCCCCCTGAAGGCCCTGGTCTCGGAGAAGTTCTTCGACCTCGTGGCGCTCTTCGGCGCGGACAACGTCGGGATGGTCACCGGGGACGTGTCACTCAACGCCGCCGCCCCCATCATCTGCTGCACGGCGGAGATCCTGGCCAACCAGGCGCTGCGCGAGGGCGCGGAGCTGGACACGGACATGGTCGTCATGGACGAGTTCCACTACTACGGCGACCCCCAGCGCGGCTGGGCCTGGCAGGTGCCCCTCCTGGAGCTCACCCGCCCGCAGTACGTGGCCATGTCCGCGACGCTGGGCGACACCGCCCGCTTCCGCACCCGGTGGGAGGAACGCACCGGACGCGAGGTCGCCCTCGTCGATGATGCGGAGCGCCCCGTCCCCCTGGAGTTCGAGTACGTCGTCGACGACATCCACGACACCGTCGAGCGCCTGCTCGGCGAGGGCCGCTGGCCCATCTACATCGTCCACTTCGCCCAGCGCGACGCGGTGGAGACCGCGCAGTCCTTCGACCGACGCAAGCTCATCGACCCCGACCAGAAGGAACGCATCGCACGCGCCCTCAAGACCGTCCAGTTCGGTCGCGGCTTCGGCCAGACACTGCGCCACCTGCTCTCACAGGGCATCGGCGTCCACCACGCCGGGATGCTGCCCCGCTACCGTCGCCTCGTCGAACGCCTCACCCAACAGGGCCTGCTGGCCATCGTGTGCGGCACCGACACGCTGGGTGTGGGCATCAATGTCCCCATCCGCACCGTGTTGCTCACCTCGCTGGTGAAGTTCGACGGGGAACGCATGCGCCACCTCTCGGCGCGCGAGTTCCACCAGATCGCGGGCCGCGCCGGGCGCGCGGGCTTCGACACGGTCGGCTTCGTGCGCGTCCTGGCACCCGAGCACGAGGTCGAGAACGAACGCAGGCGTGCCCGCCTCACCGCCGCCCAGGAGTCTGCCCGCGACGAGCGCGAGGCCAAGCGCGCCCGCAAGAAGGCCCAGAAGTCCTCCCCGAAATCGGCAGGTGCAGGCCAGGTCTCCTGGACGCGCTCCACCTTCGAGCGCCTCCGCGACGCGGCGCCCGAGCAGCTCCAGTCCCAGTTCGCGCTCACCCACTCCATGGTGCTCAACGTGCTCGCGGGTCCGCCCTCGCGCGATCCGGGCGAGCACCTCGTCCACCTGGCCCGCGACAACGACGACCCCCCGCGCGAGTCGAACCCGCACCTGCGCCGACTCGCCGAGATCTACCAGTCCATGCGCCAGGCGGGCGTCATCGACCACGCCTCCTCCGCCCAGGCCGCTGCGGAGGGCCTGCCCCGGCTGCGCCTCGTTGCCGACCTCCCCGACGACTTCGCCCTCAACCAGCCGCTGTCCCCCTTCGCGCTGGCGGCGCTGGACCTCCTGGACCCGGAGTCCCCCACCTACTCCCTCGACGTCGTCTCCGTGGTGGAGTCCGTGCTGGAGGATCCCCGGCCCCTGCTCTTCGCCCAACGCCGACTCGCACGCGGGGATGCCGTGGCGGCGATGAAGGCGGAGGGCATCGAGTACGACGACCGCATGGCCGCCCTCGAAGAAGTCACCTGGCCGCGCCCCTTGGCAGAGCTGCTGGAGCCGGCCTTCGCCACCTACGTGCGCTCCAATCCGTGGGTCGGGGAGCTGGAGATCTCCCCGAAGTCCGTGGTCCGCGAGATGGTCGAGAACGCCATGACCTTCACGGAGCTGGTCAGCCGCTACGACGTCGGGCGCTCCGAGGGCGTCGTCCTGCGCTACCTCACCGACGCCTACCGGGCGCTGCGCCAAGTCGTGCCCGAGGACGTCATGACCGAGGAGGTGCGCGCGATCGTCGCGTGGCTGGCAGGGTTGATCCGCGCCGTCGACTCCTCGCTGCTGGACGAGTGGGAGGCGCTGTCCTCCGGGCGGGTGGAGGAGGCACGCGGCGCCGACGAGGGCGGCTCCGGTGGTACGACCGGTGTGGAGCTCGCCTTCGGCGCCGACGAGGACGGGACCGTGTCCTTCTCCGCCAACCGCCATGCCTTCCGCACCGCCATCCGCACCGCGGTGTTCCGGAGGGTGGAGCTCATGAGCCGCGACAATGCCGCTGCCCTGTCGCGCCTGGACGGCCCGTCGGGCTGGGACGAGGACCGTTGGAACCGGGCGCTGGAACGCTACTGGGCGGAGCACGACTGGATCGGGATCGACCAACGGGCGCGTTCCGCCTCCCTGTGCCGGATCGTGGAGGCGCCCTCTCGGGAGGAGATGCTGGCCGTGGGGGTTCCCGCGGAGGTGGTCGATGCTCTGGAGGATGCTGCTGGTGAACGGCGTGGTGCCTTCTGGCTGGTGGAGCAGACGATCCTGGACCCGGATGACGACCTGGACTGGCGTCTCGTGGCGTTGGTGGATGTTCCCGAGTCCGACAGGCGCGGGGCTGTGGCTCTGCGCATCGTCACCCTCGCCCCCCGCTGACGAAGTCCGTCCCGTTCCCCGCCGAAGTCCGTCGCGAATCCTGACGAGGTCCGTCACAAGTGTCAGTGGGAACGCCCCTCCCCTCACGGCGCAGCGGAGGCGATCGCAGACCCACCCGGTCTGGAACCTGCGCATCGCCGAAGACCGGGTGCGGGAGGCCTCCTCGAAGGCCTGCGCTGGACGCACCTGCAGGACGATGTCAGACGGGAACTGAGCCGCGCCTCTGGACTCCCGCCTGCTCACCAGGAACCCTTCCGATCCACCGAGTCCCAGGCGGAAAACTGACCTCGGTCGGATCGAG
>JBQEKJ010000084.1:0-8369 GCA_052103835.1 Pauljensenia sp. | reverse complement strand
ACAACACCGAGGTCCTGGCCTGGTCGCTGCAGAACCCGGGCTTCACCACCGGCGTCAAGACGCTCGGTGACATCGACACCATTGCCGCCGCAGTGCAGAAGGGGAACACGGACCTCCTCGACTGGCTGGACAACCAGCTCATCGAACTCGGCAAGGAGCAGTTCTTCCACGCTGACTACGAGGAGACCCTCCATCCCGTCTACGGGGACGCCGCCACGGCCGACGACCTCGTCGTCGAGGGTGGGGAACTCGACCAGTGACGTCCCGCCTCCTGGGTGAGGCACACCCGGATCCCACCCGGCGCGTCAGCAGGAGCGCCCAGTGGGTCCCGGGTGTGCCCCATCTCCGCCATACCCGTCGCCGGCCCGGGTGGGTGGGCAGGCGACGGTGAGTCCCGAGATCCTCGAGGAGTACCTGCCGCTCTACGTCCACGCCGCATGGCTGACCGTACGCATCTCGGTGGTGGGCATCGTCCTGTCCCTGGTGGTGGGCCTGGTGTGTGCAGTGGTGCTCCACCACCGGGTGCCTGTCGCCCGCCAGTTCGTGGGTGCCTATGTCGAGCTCTCACGCAACACGCCCCTGCTGGTGCAGCTGTTCCTCATCTACTTCGGTCTTCCGAAGATCGGAATCACCTGGTCGGGCGAGGTGTGTGCGGTTGTCGGTCTCACCTTCCTGGGCGGCTCCTACATGTGTGAGGCGCTCCGCTCCGGCCTGGCCTCGGTGGAACGCATCCAGTGGGAGTCGGCGGCGAGCCTGGGGCTGGGACCGCTCCAGACCCTGCGCCTGGTGGCGTTGCCCCAGGCCCTGGCCACGTCCGTCCCGCCCCTGGTGGCCAACGTGATCTTCCTGGTCAAGGAGACCTCCGTGGTGAGTGTCGTGGCACTGCCCGACCTCGTCTATGTCGCCAAGGACCTCATCGGCATGGACTACAACACCTCCGAGGCGCTGTTCCTGTTGGTGGTCGGCTACCTCGTCATCCTGCTGCCCGTCTCACTGGCGGCACGCCTGCTCGAGAGGAGGCTGCGCCATGCCGGATTCGGGGATTGAGGTGATCTTCGTCGGGCGCAACTTCGTCCGTCTGCTCGAAGGGCTCGGCGTCACGCTGGGGATCTCGCTGGTCTCCGTGCTGCTCTCCCTGGTGCTGGGCGTCGCAGTGGGTCTGGCGATGGTCTCGCGCCATGCCCCCCTGCGCTGGCTCATGCAGGTCTACCTGGAGGCCGTGCGCATCGTCCCGCAGCTCGTCCTGCTCTTCGTGGCCTACTTCGGGCTGACGAAGGTTGCACACGTGAACCTCTCGGGCCTGCAGGCCTCCATCCTGGTGTTCACCGTGTGGGGGGCTGCGGAGATGGGTGACCTCGTACGCGGGGCGTTGGTCTCCGTGCCCCGACACCAGTACGACAGTGCCCGGGCGCTGGGCATGAAACAGCGCCAGGTGATGCGCCTGGTCGTCCTGCCCCAGACGGTGCGCCGCCTCGTGCCGCCCTCGGTCAACCTCATCACCCGCATGGTGAAGACGACCTCGCTGGTGGTCCTCATGGGAGTGGTGGAGGTGCTCAAGGTCGGCCAGCAGATCATCGACGCCAACCGGTTCGAGTACCCGACCGCGGCTCTGTGGATCTACGGCGTGATCTTCCTGATGTACTTCGCCGTGTGCTACCCCATCTCCCTGTTCTCGCGCCACCTGGAGGAGAAATGGCAGGACTGAGCTCCCAGTTGTTGCGTCTTGACGACGTGCACAAGACCTACCCCAACGGGCACCATGCCCTGGACGGGGTGTCCCTGGACGTCGCCAAGGGTGAGGTCGTGGTGATCGTGGGGCCGTCCGGATGCGGCAAGAGCACCCTGTTGCGCTGCGTGAACGGCCTGGAGAGCATCGACTCCGGTGACATCACCCTGGACGGGGAGTCCCTGTTGGGGAGATCGGTCAAGTGGAGCCGGGTCCGCCAGCGGGTCGGCATGGTGTTCCAGAGCTACGACCTCTTTCCCCACCTCAGTGTCCTGCGCAACCTCATCCTGGCGCCCGTCAATGTGCAGAAGAGGTCCGCGGCAGATGCGCGGGCCCAGGCGGAGCAACTGCTCGGGCGAGTCGGCCTGGCAGACCGGGCGGAGGACTACCCCCGCCAGCTCTCGGGTGGGCAGAAGCAGCGCGTGGCGATCGTGCGGGCACTGATGATGAACCCCGAGGTCCTGCTGCTCGACGAGGTCACCGCCTCCCTCGATCCCGAGATGGTGCGCGAGGTCCTCGACGTCATCGTCGGTCTGGCCCGGGAGGGCATGACGATGCTCATCGTCACCCACGAGATGCAGTTCGCACGTGCCATCGCCGACCGCGTGATCTTCATGGACGCCGGGCGCATCGTCGAGACGGGGACAGGGGAGGGCTTCTTCACGGCCCCCACCACCGAACGCGCCCAGCGCTTCCTGGACATGTTCCGTTTCGAGGTCTGAGGTCCGGGGTCGGGTTCGGTGGAGAGCGGGTGACGAGGGCGGCCACGCGTCTGTCTAGCCTACGACGACGAGACGGTGCTGCGATGCGCGGTCAGTCCCCTCCGGGTCTGACCCCGGCCAGTGCTTGGCGGGTTCGGGGCGTGCCTCGCGGGTTCGGGGAGACGTGTCTCGAGGTGCCGGGGAGGCGTGCTTCGAGGGGCGGGGTGGGGTGGGTGGGTGTTGGACTCGCGGGTCCCACAGACCACTGCCGGCGCCCCACCGACACCTCCCCGGCGCCTCCCCACGGATCAGCCGATAGGCTGGACGGAGCGGTCAGGGAATGGGCGACCCCTCCACGACGGGGCGGGCGGGGAGCTGACCGACGCACCGCCCCGCACCACCTCGGAGGAGCACCATGTGCCCCACATCCACTGAACCAGGGTCCCGCCGTCGGGGCCGCGGATACCCGGCCGGGGACGGAGCGGCCCGGATCCCGCCAGCCGGAGTGGATCCCGTGCGGAGCCCCGGTGACGGTGTCGGCCGTGCTGAGGGTCGCCGCGAGGGCCGCGGTGACGGTTCCGGTGGCGACGCAGGTGTCCTGCTCACCGCTTCACGTCTGTGGACGGGCACGGGTGACCTGATCGAGGACGGGGCCGCCCTCGTACGCGACGGGTTGGTCGTCTGGGCAGGGCCGCGGGCTCAAGCCCCTGCCCCAGCGGAGTCCGCGCGCAGGATCGACCATCCGGGGGCCACGATCCTGCCGGGCCTGATCGAGACCCACGCCCACCTCTCCCACGGCTCTCCGCCGTTGTCGCGACCGACCCTGGCCACCGAACGCCACCAGGTGCCGTGGGACGTGCTCTCCTCACTCCACACTGCGCGGGTGCTCGCCTCGCAGGGAGTGACCACCGTGCAGTCATTGGGTGCCCGGCACTTCACCGATGTCACCCTGCGTGAGGCCGTGGACGCCGGAGTCGTCCAGGCGCCACGCATCGTTGCGTCGGGTCCGCAGATCACGACGACGGGCGGTCACTCGTGGCGCAATGGCGGTGAGGTCGACTCCCTCGACGACATCCGCCATGCGGTGCGTGAGCACCACAAGTGGGGCGTGGACGTCGTCAAGGTGATGGCCACGGGCGGCTTCATGACCGAGGGATCGGCACCCTGGAACCCGCAGTTCTCCACCGAGGAGTTGCGTGTCCTGGTGGGGGAGGCCCATCGGCTGGGCAAGCACACCGCCGCCCACGCCCACGGCACCGAGGGCATCCGACGATCGGTCGAGGCGGGCATCGACTACATCGCCCATGCCAGCTTCACCGGGGAGGACGGGGTGACGGCCTTCGACCCGTACCTGGCCGACGAGATCGCGGAACGCGGGACCTTCGTGGACGTCAGTGCCGTGCCCACCTTCCCACCCGTCGAGGGAGAGCACTTCGGCGCGCGTGCACGCCAGCTGTGGGAGCACGGGGTGGGTATCGTGACGGGCAACGACATCGGGGCGGTGCTGCCCCCGGAGGGATACCTGTGGGCGCTGGAGCAGCTGGCGTCCTCGGGCATCCCGGCCCGCGAGGTCCTGGTCGCTGCGACGTCCCGCGCGGCGGCCTCCGCCGGTCTCGCGGGGGTCACCGGGGCACTGCTCCCGGGCTACGACGCGGACCTCGTCGTCGTGGGAGGCAACCCGCTGGAGGACCTCGCTGACCTGCACGACCTCGAGCTGGTCCTCCAGCGTGGCGGCGAGTTCATTCCCGAACCGTTCGAGGCCTACGAGCCGCCGTCGGGGTTCGGAGACCCGCCCGCCCGCATCGTGCGAATGCGCAGCGACCGGGAGGAGCGTGCGCGTCGTCATCCGCTGGGGTGACCGGTGCAATCGGTGACGATCTCAGGGCGGTCCCGGGCCGGGAGCAGGCTCCGAGCGCACCTGAGGTCGTCACTGGATGTCGAGCGTGCGGAGGGCACTCCACCTCCGTGGCCCATTCCCGCACATCTGCGGTGGGCTCGGTACGTGCCGTCAGCTCCGAGGTGTGGACTGGTGCCAGATGAGGCGCACACGACTCCCGCCCTCACGGGCCTTTGCGGGCGACCACACGCTGGACTCCAGGGAAGTGCCGTCCTCCCAGGACATCCGGTAGACGACCAGCCAGGCGCCGTCCCCGACCGCCGTGGCACGCATGCGGCCGATGCGGAGTCCTGCAGGCACGGGCCCCCCGAGCCCCCGGGAGGAACTGCCGTCCGACCACACCCGGCGGGCATCCGGTCCGGAGAGTGCACGCAGCGCCTCGGCGTCCCCGCCGGCCCAGGCACGTACGAACGCCTTCTCGGCGTCCAGCACCTCTGTCTCGTCGGCTTCGGTGTCCACTGCGCCGGCAGGGCGAGCTGGCTGGGTCCCACCAGCGGACGGGTCGCCGCCCATTCCCGTTCCTGTTCCTGTTCCCCCGGGTCTCAGCCCCGAGAACCCGGGACCACCCGGGGCGACCCGTCCGCGCTGGTGGTCCTCGGCGGCTGCGCGCGCGAGGTCGTCGGCGCGCTCGTTCATGGCATGGCCGGCGTGGCCGCGCACCCACTCGAAGGTGACCGTGCGGCCCTGCATGGCCTCGTCCAGGGCCTTGACGACCTCAAGGTTCTTGATGGGCTTCTTGTCCGCCTTCTGCCAGCCGCGCTTCTTCCATCCGTGGCGCCACTTGGTCACGGTGTTGATCGCGTACTGGGAGTCGGCCAGGACGTGCAGGGGTTCCCCGCCCAGCCCGGCCTCGGCGGTCGCGCGCAGCAGCTGCAGGACCGCAGTGAGTTCGCCGAGATTGTTGGTGCCGTGGTCCCAGCCCCCGGAGTCCCAGCAGTCCTCCGAGACCACCCACGCCCATCCCGCAGGCCCCGGGTTGCCCAACGCCGAACCATCCACAGCCGCCGTGATCGTCATGGTCGCCATGGTATCCGGGGGCGTCGGCGCCTCCACGGCCCGGCCCTCAGCGCATGTCGGCCCCGATCGGTTGCGGCACCATCCCACTCACTCGTGCACGTCACCGTTCGGGTCCAGGGCCAGACTCCGGTCGTCGGACACCAGGGTCGCGAGCAGCCCCCGACCGGGTGGCAGGATCCGCACGACCGCCCGGCCGTGCATGCACTCCCGCAGGAACCCGACGACCTGGTCCACGACGGACTCCGCGGCGACGGGGTCGATGTCGCGCCCGCCATCGTCGATGAACACCACGTCCACACCGCGCCTCCTGGCATCACGGGCCGCGCCGACCACCACGGTGCCGGTGAAGAAGGGCGCGCGCAGTTCATCACGCAGTTCAGCCTCCACCAGGCCTGCCTCCACACCGTCGAGCGCAGTCAGCGGTGCCTCGGAGGCAACACGCTCCAGCAGGGGACGAACCCGAGCGGTGACCGATGCCAGGGAGTCCGTCATCAGGCGCCTGCTCTCCTCCTGGGAGTGGCGTTGCGCGGCGAGCTCCCGCTGACGCTCTTCTGCCTCGAGGATCCTCCCGCCTGCGCTGGAGGACCACCGGGCTGCCAGTTGCCAGAGTGCGACGGTCGCGGCCTGTCCGAAGACCAGGACCAGGGCGGCCGTGGGCGACCTGCCGGTGGTCAGGCACCAGAGGAGGGCGGCCAGGAACATCAGTCCGATCCCCCACCATGCCGACCTCGTCCGCAGTCGGACGACCAGGCCCAGACACAGCAGCGTGCCGGCCCCGGCCGACCATGCGGCGTAGCCGGGCCACTGTGTGCCGGGGATCGTGAGGAGGACGGCAGCGTTGCCCGCGCCGACCACGAGGGGTGTGACGCCAGCCAACCACGTCGGGACCAGGGCGTCGGGCCAGGTCCTGAGCAGGAGGGCCCCCACCACCGCGAATGCCAGGAAGGTGAGGAGCGCGGGAGCGAGGCGGGTGTAGCTTCCCGCAACGAGGACGAGGACGACCCCCTGGCAGAGGAGGGCGACGACTCCCAGGTGGCGTGCCATGCGGGTCTCCAGGAAAGTGGGCACCGTGGCACTTCACAGGATCCGACGCGCGCCCACGGGGGTGTCGGTGCGGTCCTGACGCGGTTCCCGGTGCAGGCATGTGCCCGGACCAGTGCCCTGCCCGGCGTTCCTTCCGTCTGCCAGGGCGGGGGTCGGCCAGTGGAGTTCCACCGTGCACCCCGCGCCCGGAGAGGAGATGATCCGGGCGTGGCCGCCGATACCCTCCATGCGCGAGACGATCGAGGAGCTGATCCCGCGTCGTTCCCGCGGGATGTCCGCGAGGGAGAACCCGCACCCCTCGTCATGCACGGCCACGTGTATCCCGGACCGGTCGGTGGACATCTCCACCCGACGGGGAACAGGGAGTCCCGTGGGCCCACCCGCGTAGTGGAGGGAGTTGATGATCGCCTCACCCGTGGCATCTGCCAGTGTCAGTGCCACCTCCGGCGGTACGGGGACCTCCCTGGGCGTGGACACGGTGATCGCGAGGTCGGCACCGGAGGTCCTGATCCGGCGCTCGATCTCGGCGAAGACCGCAGCGGCATCGGGGAGGTGCTGGCCGGTGGGGTCCTCGGAGAGGAAGGTCAGTGCCATCGAGGCCACCCGCCGCAGGGTGGGGCGGTCAGCGGTGTGCCGCGCGACGGGGACGAGGGCGGCCAGGATGTGGTCGTGGACGAAGTCGTCGAAGGTCCGGCGCGCCGCTGAGCGCGCCTGCTCGGCGGCAAGGGCGAGCTCCTGCTCGCGTCGGGCGGTGCAGGCCAGGTCGAGGTGGTCGGCCTGACTGATCACCCAGGTGGTCGCCGCGACATAGAACAGGTCGTAGGCGAGCTGGTGGACGGGTGCCTCGAACGCGGTCGGTGTCACGGCTCCCTCGGAGCGGATGGTCGCCATGACCTGCAGGGGCAGCAGCATCAGAATGTAGGGATAGCGGGCCCGGGGTGGGAGCGCCAGTGGCACTGCGGTGACCAGAGGACTTGCCATGCCGATGAGGAGACTGACATTGGGTGTGGCGTCCTGGACGGCGACCGGGTCGGGCGCCCGCGAGAAGGCGCCCAGGCACAGTGCCAGGAGGTACCACCCCAGTGAGCCCAGGGCCGCGAGGCGCCACACCGTGTCCAGCGCGCAGCGCGCCGGGATGATGCTGGGCCCGACGGGGTCCTGACGGTGCGTGCCCGACATCAGCAGGGCGGAGAGCCCCGCAAGACCCGAGACGACCGGGAGGATGAGGAGGGGGAGGAGGACCAGCGTCCGCATCGTCGGCGAGGCGCGGGCCAGGTCGGAGCGTGTGGCCGCGCTGTTCCCCAGCAGGCCGATGGGAGTGGCCAACAGGAGGATGACGGAGAGGACGCGCTGGATGAGGAGGGCGTTGGCGCCATCACCGTTGCGGGCGGACCAGATCATCCGCGATCGCGCTGCCGGTCGCCCGGATGCGGGCAGATCCGCAGTGCTCACGTGCCGGGTTCGTAGTAGCTGACCAGGCCGTCCTCCGCGGCGCGCCGGAAGAGGTCGATCCGGGACTCCGCGGCCCGCCCGACGGACCGGTAC
Organism: Pauljensenia sp.; assembly: GCA_052103835.1. GTDB lineage: Bacteria > Actinomycetota > Actinomycetes > Actinomycetales > Actinomycetaceae > Pauljensenia. The sequence goes on along the minus strand of JBQEKJ010000084.1, from coordinate 439 downwards.
TTGTCGCGGATGCGCGAGACATAGGTGTTGACGGTGTTGCGTGAGATCCCGAGCTGGCGTGCGACGACATCGGAGGCCTCGCCGGAGGCGTAGCGGGCCAGGACCTGTGCCTCTGTGGGTGTGAGGTGGGAGGAGACGAAGTCCTCGTCCGCGTCCAGGGCCGCTGCCCAGTCGAGTCCCGGAGAGGTCCTTCCCTCCGATGCCTCCAGCACGGCTTCGAGCAGGTCGCACGGGGGTGCCGACTTGCGCACGATGGACAGCGCACCCGCGGCGATCGCTTCGCGGACGAGGACCGGATCGTCGGCGGAGGTGTAGACGACAACGGGCACTCCCAGCTTCCGCAGGGCCTCGAGGTTCTCAGCGGGGGTGCTGCCATCGGCGAGGCGCAGGTCGAGGACGACCACCACGGGCCCGTCCGCAGCGGGAAGCAGGGTGACCG
>JBQEKJ010000083.1:0-8456 GCA_052103835.1 Pauljensenia sp. | reverse complement strand
TCCTCTCCACCTCCGACATCTCCACCGGGGACTCCTACACGGTCTCGGTGTCCGGGGGATCGTCCACCACGGTCACTGCCGGGGAGGGCGGGACCGGAGGGATGGGCGGGGGCGGAACGGGTGGGCGCCCACGCTGATCCGGGTGTGCTGACCGGGGTTCCGACCCGGGCGTGCTGGTCGGGGTGTACCGGCCGGTCGGGGACCGCAGGAAGTGCGAGGATCCTGTCCCGCTTCCCGCTGTCGGTCCCGGGCGACTACCGTGGGTGCGAGCGGCGTCACTGCGGTGGTGCCGGACCATGCACCTCCCCGGGGCGATGACCGGCCGACCGGACGGCCCCCGGGCCGATCTACGAGGAGCCCGCCATGACCACACCCTCCCAGCGCCTGAGTGATCTGGGCATCGAACTCCCACCCGTCGCCACCCCTGTTGCTGCCTACATCCCGGCCCTGGTGGATCGCGGTACCGTACGCACCTCCGGCCAGTTGCCCCTGGAGGACGGAGAGCTCGCCTGCATCGGTGCGGTCGGCGTGGACGGCGCAGATCCTGAGGACGCGCAGGACGCTGCGCGCACCGCGGCGCTCAACGCGCTCGCGGCCGCTGCTGCTGCCGCCGGCGGGATCGACCGACTCTCCGGGGTCGTCAAGGTGACCGGCTTCGTCTCCTCCCGACCTGACTTCTTCGGTCAGGCAGGCGTCATCAACGGCGCGTCCGAGCTCTACGGTGAGGTCTTCGGCGACCAGCACATCCGCTCCGCCGTCGGGGTGGCGGTCCTCCCCCTCAACGCCTCCGTCGAGGTCGAGGCCGAGTTCTCCCTGGTCGACGGATCCGTCGCCCGGATCCAGCAGGCGTGATCACCATGGCAGACCTGAGATCACTGACCACCCTGCACCTGGCCGCCGCGCACGACTCCGAGAAGGGACGCAGCTCCGAGCTGGTCGCCCAGGACGGTCCACTGCGTCAGACGGTGATCGCCCTCGTGGAGGGCACGCGTCTGGGCGAGCACAACTCCCCTCCGGCAGCCTCCCTGCAGGTGCTGCGTGGGCGCGTGCGCGTGGACACCGACCAGCAGTCCCAGGGGGAGTTCTCCACCGGCGAGCTGTGGGCGCTCACCCATGAGCGACACTCCGTCCTGGCCCTGGAGGACAGTGTGTTCCTGCTGACCACGGTGACCTCCACGGGCACGCCCTCGCACTCCTGACCCTGCCCGCGCCAGGGATGCCCTCGTGCGCGCGTCCTGCCCTTCGGCGGTCGCCCTCGCGACATGTGTCCGGCACCGCACCCCTGCCCTCGCCACGCCCCACGGACGCGATTAGGGTGTGCTGAGCAGGGGCAGGGCGGGCGGCCGCGCACCCCGACACAGACACTCCGGTTCGGAAGGACACACCATGAGCGACCAGACGACCCTCCCCGAGGCAGCCCCGGTGGACGGACACCAGATGTTCCGGCTCGTCGACGCCGAGAAGCTCGGCACGAGTGGCGGGGCCTGCGGGTGCGGGGGCCACGGCCACTCGGCTGCAGCCGTGCAGGTCGACGAGGGCGGGGCCGCTGCAGCCGGTGGATGTGGATGTGGTGGACACGGCCATGGGGCCGCGCCTGCGGTGGACGCTGATGTGCAGGAGAAGGCCTCCGGCGGTTGCGGCTGTGGGGGACACGGTCGCGCTGCAGCCGCGCAGGTTGACGAGGGCGGTGCTGCTGCAGCTGGCGGATGTGGATGTGGTGGACACGGCCACGGGGGTCACCGCCACGGTGGCGCGCATGCGACGCCCGGTTCCTCAGAGGCCAGTGCTGTCGCCACGGAGGAACTGGTCATCCATTCCATCCCGCGCGCGGTGCGCAAGGTCGTGCTCTTCGCAGCCGTCGATGAGCTCCCGGTCGGAGAGGGGATCGTCCTGGTCGCCCCCCATCAGCCGGAACCACTCTTCGAGCACCTGCGTTCATCCGACTCCCACTACCGTGTCGAGACCCTGGAGGCGGGACCGCAGAAGTGGCGCTACCGGGTGACACGTCTCGCCTGACGGATCCGTCCTCACGACTGCCGCCCCGGGTGCCCACACCCGGGGCGGAGCTGTCCCGGTGACCAGCGTCCGACATGCTGCCCCGTGTCCGTCGGTACTGGCGCGCCGAGCGGTGGACTCCGCACCGAACGGTGGGGACATGGCGCCTCCGTTCGGTGAGAAGTCCACCTTTCGACGGAGTGTGATCGCTCCGAGGCACCCCCGGCCGCGGTGGGAGAGGGCCGACCTGACCATTCCGGCCCGCTCGCTGCCGCTCACAGCTCCCGGATGATGTCCTCCACGCTCGCCTTCGCATCCCCGAAGAGCATCCGCGTGTTCTCCCGGAAGAACAGAGGATTCTGCACCCCGGCGTAGCCGGTGGCCATGGAGCGCTTGAACACGACGACCTCGCGGGCCTCCCACACCCGCAGCACCGGCATACCGGCGATGGGGGAGCCGGGCTCCTCGGCGGCAGGGTTGACGGTGTCGTTCGCGCCGATGACCAGCACGACGTCCACATCTGCCAGCTCGTCGTTGACCTCGTCCATCTCCAGGACGATGTCGTAGGGGACACGCGCCTCCGCCAGGAGCACGTTCATGTGTCCGGGCAGCCGCCCGGCCACCGGGTGGATGGCGAACTCGACGCGCACCCCCCGCCCGCGCAGTTTCCCGACCATCTCCGCCACCGGGTACTGGGCGTGTGCGACGGCCATGCCGTACCCGGGGGTGATGATGACGCGATGGGCGTCGGCCAGCATGTCGGCGACCGTGGCGGCGTCGACCTCGCGGTGCTCGAGCTCCTCGCCCGTCGCCCCGCGGCCTCCACTCCCGGCACCGCTGCCACCCCCGGCCCCGTCCGCGTTCCCCGCGTCGCTGCCGAATCCTCCCAGGATGACGGAGACGAAGGAACGGTTCATGGCCCGGCACATGATCCAGCTCAGGTAGGCACCCGAGGCGCCCACCAGTGCACCGGTGAGGATCAGCAGATCGTTGTCCAGCATGAAGCCCGCGGCTGCTGCCGCCCACCCGGAGTAGGAGTTGAGCATGGAGACGACCACCGGCATGTCGCCACCCCCGATGGCGGCCACCAGGTGCGCCCCGAGCAGCAGGGCGAGGACCGTCATCGCCAGCAACGCCGCCCAGGATGCCACTGAGTGCTCCGGGCTGCGCAGGAAGACGACCATCAGCACCACCGACGCCACGACGATCCCGAGGTTCAGCCAGTTGCGTCCCGGCAGGGTCAGGGGCGCCCCCGCGATCTTCCCCGACAGTTTGAGGAAGGCGACCATCGACCCCGTCAGCGTCACCGCCCCGATGAACACGCCCAGGAAGACCTCACCCAGGTGGAAGGCACCGAGCTCCAGGGCCTCGGCGTCAGGGGCGAGGTAGGAGTTGAAGCCGACCAGCACCGCCGCCAACCCCACGAAGCTGTGCAGCAGGGCGATGAGCTGGGGCATGCCCGTCATCTCCACGCGACGCGCCAGGATGGTGCCGATACCGGCCCCGATCAGCAGTGCGCACGCGATGAGCAGGGCCGTGGCCCACACGCCCCGACCCGGGTCGGAGGTCAGGGCGACGACGACGGTGGCGGCCAGGGCGATGCCCATACCGAGCGCCCCGAAGGTGTTGCCCCGCTGGGCCGTCTCGTGCCGGGAGAGCCCTGAGAGGGCGAGGATGAACAGCAGCGCGGCCACGAGGTAGGCGAGGACGCTGCCCCGGTTGGCCGCGGTCACCACGGCGTCGGGGACCGCGGCGGTCAGGACATGAACCCCGTGGAGGGGGAGCGCGAGCGCCGCGGCGGGGAGCAGGGACGTCGTCATGGTTCAGTCCTTCCTGAACATGGCGAGCATGCGGTGGGTGACCGTGAATCCGCCGAAGATGTTGATGGAGGCCACCACGATCGCCACGAAGGCGAGCGCCGAGACCAGCGTGTCGGACGAGCCCACCTGCAGGACCGCGCCGACCAGGATGATGCCGGAGACCGCGTTGGTCACCGACATGAGAGGGGTGTGCAGGGAGTGGGTGACCGCGGTGATGACGCGGAATCCCACGACCACCGCCAACAGCAGCACCATGAGGTGTGCGGCGGCTGCCGGCGGTGTGACCAGCACCAGGGCCGCGGCGACCAGGGCTGCGAGCACCCACCAGGCCAGGCGCCGACGACGCCCTCGTGCCTCGTGGCGGGCCTGCTGCGCTGCTGCGGTTGCGTGGGCGACCGGGTCGCTCGCACCCCCCGCCGCCCCCACGCCGCCGTCCGCGCCACTGCCCGGCAGACCGCCACCCGTCGACGAGGGCGACCCTGCACCCGGCGTGCCACCGGCCCCGGCGGTGCCCGTCGGGGCGGCAACCGAGACGGCGATCGGGGGAGGCGGCCACAGGACCTCACCACCGGTGGTCACCGTGATGGCCCGGATGACCTGGTCGTCGAGGTCCAGGACGAGGTGGCCCTCCTTCCCGGGGGTCATGAGCGCGACGAGGTTGACGACATTGCGCCCGTAGAGCTGGGAGGCCTGGGCGGGTAGGCGGGCGGCCAGGTCGTTGTACCCGATGATGGTCACTCCTCCGGGCGTCGTCACCACCTCGCCGGGGACCGTGGAGGCGGTGTTGCCGCCGTTGCAGGCCGCCATGTCCACCACGACGGATCCCGGCCGCATGCCCGCCAGCGCGGCCTCGTCCAGCAGCAGTGGCGCGCGGCGACCAGGGATGTTCGCCGTGGTGATGACGATGTCACTGCGGGCGGCCTGCTCGGCGTAGAGCCCGCGTGCCGCTTCCTCCTGGTCCTGGGAGAGTGCACGCGCATAGCCGTCGGTGGAGTTCTGCTCCGCCACTGGCAGCGGCACGAAGCGCGCACCCATGGAGGCGACCTGCTCGCCGACCTCGGGGCGCACATCAGTCGCGGAGACCTGGGCACCCAGTGAGACCGCGGTCCCCAGGGCGGACAGGCCAGCCACACCCGCTCCGATGACGTACACGTCGGCGGGAGGCATCTTGCCGGCCGCCGTCACCTGCCCGGTGAAGACCCGACCGAAGGCGGCCGCCGCCTCGATGACCGCGCGATAGCCGGCGATGTTGGCCTGGGAGGAGAGCACGTCGAGGGACTGGGCGCGCGAGATGCGCGGCACCGCGTCCAGTGCCAGGGCCGTGACCCCGGCGGTGCGCAGCTGTTCGACTAGCTCCGGGTGTCGGGCAGGGGCGAGGCGGGCCACCAGGACCGCGCCGGGGTGCATGAGGGCCAGGTGGGACTGGCTGGGCGCGTCCAGGGTGATGACCAGGTCGGCACCCCACGCCCCGCCCTCGTCGACCAGGGTGGCGCCGACTGCGGCGTACTCGCTGTCGGGGTGGTGCGCGGCTCCGCCTGCGCCCGCCTCGACGAGCACCTCATGGCCGAGGCGGATGAGGGCGGTGGTGGTGTCGGGGGTGGCGGCGACCAGGGGTTGGTCGTTGGCCTCACGGGGTACTCCGATGCGCACGCGGACTCCTTCGTCACGTCTGCGGGCGCCACGGGCGGCGCGCCACGCCCCAGCGTAGGGGCAGGTGGGAGGGGATCCGGGCTCGGTCCCGCAGTGGGCCGTTGGTCCCTGCTCGAGGCTGGGGCAAACCCGGGGCCCAGGGGGGACGAAGGTCCCATCTCGCACCCCGGATCGCGCCCTGGGTCCGCCCGGATCGCGCCCTGGGTCCGCCCGGGGAGCGCCCGGCCTGCGCGGCCCGTTCCACGCGGTGGGGTCAGGGGGATGTGGGACACAAGAGTGGGGTCGACGCGGCGGGGTCGGGGATCGCCAGCAAACCTCCCCTCGGGATCCTTCCCCTGGGCGCCCCCACCCCGATAGCGTGGAGGCATGGACATCTTCGACGACGACGACGACCCGGCCACCCGGCAGGACTTCGACACGGTCGAGGTGGACACCGAGGTGGACGCCCCCATCGAGTACGTCTGGACATTGGTCTCCGAGCCCGGCTGGTGGATCAACGAGGGACCCCTGGGCGACCACGAGGTGGTGCAGGACGAGGACGGACTCTTCCACGTCTCCGACCCGGAGGTGGGGACCTGGCTGGTGGAGCGTGCGGACCTGGACCCCATGGATGTCGTCTCCTTCCGTTGGTACCCCTTGGCCGGGGACGAGTTCCCCGAGGACCGTGCCACCCTGGTGGAGTTCTCCCTCTCCGAGGAGGGCGGCACCGTGGTCCTCCACGTGGAGGAGTCCGGCCTGTCCGCGGTCTCGGCGGATCCGGACGTGGCGCGCCAGGCGTGGGAGGACGCCCAGGGCATGTGGGAGCGCGAGCTCGCCGCGGCGCGCGCGCACCTGGAGAGGATCTGGTCGCGCTGACACCGCGCTGACCGCACTCCGGAGACCGCCACGGAGGCGTGGGGTGGCGCGGTAGCGTGGGTGGGCCCCGCACCGTGTGGGGTTGTTCCGTTCGTGCCGGCGACGCCGCCGCGACGAGGGCGATGCGAGTCCCGGAAGGTCCCATGACGACGCCGACCACCACGACCGAGCGGTCCGAGCGCACCCTGCAGCGCAACCTGACGAACCGCCACATCCAGCTCATCGCCATCGGCGGGGCCATCGGGACCGGACTGTTCATGGGGTCCGGGAAGACGATCGCGACGTCGGGTCCCTCGGTGCTGCTGGTGTACGCGACCATCGGGTCGGTCCTGTTCCTCTTCATGCGCGCGATGGGTGAGCTGCTGCTCTCCGACGAGCGCTACGGTTCCTTCGCCGACATCGCCCGCGACATCCTGGGTCCCTGGGCGGGATACGTGACCGGGTGGACGTACTGGCTGTGCTGGATCGTCACCGGGGTGGCCGACATGGTCGCGATCACCGGGTACATCCGTTTCTGGTGGGCGGAGGTGCCGATCTGGTTGCCGGTGGTGGCCACGGCCCTGCTGCTCTACTCCCTCAATGCGCTGACGGTGAAGGCGTTCGGGGAGACCGAGTTCTGGTTCGCCCTCATCAAGATCGTCGCCATCATGGCCCTGATCGTGGTGGGCATCGGGATGGTGCTGGCCCGTCACGTCGACGATTCCGGGTCGGTGGCTGCGGTGTCCAATCTCTGGGCACACGGCGGGTTCTTCCCCAACGGATGGAGCGGCTTCCTGGGAGGATTCCAGATCGCCCTCTTCGCCTTCGTCGGCATCGAGCTGGTCGGGACGACGGTCGCCGAGACCGCCGATCCGAAGCGGACCCTGCCCAAGGCGATCAATTCCATCCCCCTGCGCGTCATGCTCTTCTACATCGGTGCGCTCACCGCGATCATGATGGTCACGCCCTGGGACGAGATCGACCCCGGGACCTCACCCTTCGTCACCATGTTCGCCATGACCGGCCTGGGTGCCGCCGCCTCCGTGGTGAACCTCGTGGTGCTGACCTCGGCGGCCTCCTCCGCCAACTCGGGGATCTACTCGACCTCGCGCATGCTCTACGGCCTGTCGGAGCGCGGCGATGCCCCCCAGGCCTTCGGCCGACTCTCCCCGCGTGCGGTGCCCCGAAACGCCCTGTTCCTGTCCTGCGTGCTGCTGCTGAGTGCCATCGTGCTCCTGGCCCGGGGGGATTCCATCATCGGGGCGTTCACCCTGGTCACTTCCATGGCGGCCACGCTCTTCATGGCCATCTGGACGATCATCACCGTCTGCTACCTCGTCTACCTCAGGAAGCGCCCGCACCTGCACGAGGCATCCACGTTCCGCCTGCCCGGCGGTGCGGTGTCGGCCTGGGGCGTCATCGTCTTCATGGGGGCCATGGTCGTCGTCCTTTGCCTGGAGCAGGAGACCCGCATGGGTCTGCTGGCCTCGATGGTGTGGCTGATGGGAATCACCGTTGCGGCGTTCGTGCACCGCCATCGGGTCCTGTCGAAGGCCTGAGACCGGGGCGCGCACTCCGCGCCGGTGCGCCCCTGGTCGGGGCGAGTGGGCATGACTGGGCCGCGATGCGGATCATGTGGGTGGCGGGAACGGAGGGATGCCGACCGCGCCAGACGGCCCGGATGTCACGGTGGAGCTCCACACCCCTGACCGGCACCTCCACCAGGGTGCCCAGATCCGTGTCACCTCCCACCACCCACTCGCTGAGCACGGCGGGCCCCGCTCCCGCGATCACCGCGGCGCGCACGGCCGCATTGGACCCCAGGTGCAGGACCGCGGGAGCACGATCCATACCGCGCAGAGCCCGTTCCAGGGTCAGACGCGTGCCCGACCCCTCTTCGCGTTCCACCAGGGGGGTGGCGGCCAGCTCACGGGAATCCAGGGGATGGGATGCCCTCGCCCAGGGGTGGTCGGGTGCCACCACCACGACCAGGCGGTCCCGGGCGACGACCCGGGTGCGCAGACCCGGACGGATGTCGGGGGTCTCCACGAATCCGAGATCGCAGGACCCCTCCGCCACGGCGTCGTGCACCGCCTGGGAGTTCTTCACCTGCAGCCCGACATCGGCGCCGGGGAGGTGGCGGCGCAGGCGCACCAG
>JBQEKJ010000082.1:5408-8463 GCA_052103835.1 Pauljensenia sp. | reverse complement strand
CGAGATCAAGGCACGGTTCGACGAGGAGGCCAACATCTCCTGGGCGAGGAAGCTGGAGCGTGCCGGCGTCCACGTCGTCTACGGCATGGTGGGCCTCAAGACGCACTGCAAGCTCTCCCTGGTGGTCCGCCAGGAGGCGGACGGGCTGCGCCGCTACTGCCACATCGGCACCGGCAACTACCACCCCAAGACGGCCCGCGGCTACGAGGACCTGGGGCTGCTCACCTGTGACCGTGACGTCGCCCAGGACCTCACCCGTCTCTTCAACCAGCTCTCCGGCTACGCGCCGCGCTCCACCTTCCACCGGCTCCTGGTCGCCCCTCTCTCGATCCGCCCGGGCCTCATCGAGCGCATCAACGGCCAGATCGCACGCACGCGCGCCGGGCAGGACGCCTGGGTGGGCATCAAGGTCAACTCCGTCGTGGACGAGGCCGTCATCGATGCCCTCTACCGTGCCTCCCAGGCGGGGGTGCACGTGGACGTCCTGGTGCGCGGCATCTGCGCGATCCGCGCAGGAGTTCCGGGTCTGTCGGAGAACATCCGTGTGCGCTCCATCCTGGGGCGCTACCTGGAGCACTCCCGCATCTACGCCTTCGGACCCGAGGGGGAGGAGGAGGTGTGGATCGGTTCTGCGGACCTCATGCACCGCAACCTCGACCGCCGTGTCGAGGCGCTCGTGCGCATCGCTGAGCCCGGCCAGGTCTCCTACCTCGCCGACTTGGTCCGCCGAGGCGTCGCCCCGACCACGTCCTCGTGGACCCTGCGCAAGGACGGCACGTGGAGGCGCCACTCCCATGACAAGCGGGGCCGCCCCCTGGAGGACATCCAGACGACCCTCATGGCGGAGGCCTCGGCGCGCGTGGTCGGCCGCTGACGCCCGTTCCCCGAACCCCTGACGAGGGCATCCCCGCCGGTCTGACATGGGTGACCCGTCAGGGGCACGAGGGCGGCCAGACCACTCGACAACCGGGACGGGGATCCAAACGGGCAGACGCTGTGCGCCGCGGCGATCGCCCGGAGCGTGTGCAGGGCCAGCACCCCGGCGGCTACCCTTGACACGTGTCCAGGTCCAAGCCCTCCCCGATCCCCTCGCGCCTCGTCCGCGCGGCCGGGTCCCTCGTGTGGAGGTTCCGGGACCGTACCCGCACCCCGTCCCTGGCGAACCGATCGATTCCGGTGAGATCGAGGTCCTCCTGGTGCACCGCCCTCGCTACGGGGACTGGTCCTGGCCCAAGGGCAAGACAGAACTCAATGAGCCCATCCCCGTCGCCGCCGTCCGGGAGGTCGAGGAGGAGACCGGCGTCGCCGTGGCGCTGGGAGCACCCCTGACCACGCAGCGCTACCGGCTGGGTGCCGGCCACACCAAGGAGGTCCACTACTGGGTGGGCCAGGCACTGGGCCCGGGCCCCGCCCTCCGCACGCGCCGCCCCGTCGAGGCCGCCTCCCGCCACGAGATCGACTCCTCGCGGTGGATGCATCCCTCCAGGGCACACTCCCTGATCACGCGCCGCGGGGACCGCCGCCTCCTCTCCGAACTGGTCGCCCGGGCGGAGTCGGGGACACTGGTCACCTCCACGGTGACACTGTTGCGCCACTCGAAGGCGGTGTCTCGCTCCTCCTGGAAGGGTGGGGAGGGCACACGCGTCCTGACCCGGTTGGGGGTGCGCCAGTCCATCGACCTGGTGGAGCTGCTCTCCGCCTTCGGGACCACAGAGCTCACCAGCTCGCCGTGGACCCGCTGCCGCGCCACCATCGGGCCCTATGCCTCCCTCGCCGGCATCACACCCCGGCTCGTCGACGCCCTCACCGAGGAGGCCGCCCGCCATGACCCCGGTGCCGCCCTGGCGGTGGTGACCGACCTGCTCGCCCGGCCCCACGCCCCTGCAGTCCTGTGCGTCCACCGCCCCACACTGCCGCTGCTCATGGCCCCCCTCCAGGACGCCACCCCCACCCAGCTGCGCGGTGAGTACCCGTCCGAGTCGCCCTGGTTGGCGACCTCGGAGGCCCTGATGGTCCACGTCGCCCATGCCGGGGAACCCCAGGTGATCGGTGTGGAGACTCACTCCACCTACACCAAGCTCCTCGTCCCCTGCTGACACACCCCCTTCCCCGAGGCACGCCTCCCCACCACCCCGAGGCACGCCTCCACCAGGCTCTGAATCGGACCCGGAACTGACCGACGACGAACGGTCGTTGTGGGATGATCACGTGAGTCGACACAGGAGCCGTCCATGGAGCAGCCGAACCCACTCACCCGTGATGCTCCGCCCTCCCTGCCCCCGACCTCACGCACGCGAGCACCCTCCATACGTGAGGTTCGCAGCCTCGCGAACTGGGCCCTGGTCTCTGCCCTCATCTACTCGTTCATGGTCACCGGGTCCAAGGCAAGCTGCGCAGGCAGCATCGGTGCGGGCGACGGAGTTCCCGACGCCCTGGGCCGGGCCACGGATACCGAACCGATGTGCACTCTCCTGGAGTTGGGGCCCAACCCGATCGTCTACCTGGTCCTCGCCCTGCTCGTCCTGCGGGCCACACGACTGACGGCACACACAGTCACCAGGATGCGGAACCTCCGCTGGGCGTGCCTCGCGACAGGGGTTGGATGTGCGCTCGTCGCCCAGGCTTCCTTCATCCCACTCGACCTCGACCGGATCGACTCCACGCCCACGATCCCCTTCGCGACTGTCACGGTGAGGGTCACTCCCGCAGGGCAGTGACATCGGTCGGTGGGACCGGGCCGTTTCGTTCCCGCTGGTAGGACGTCCCCACCACGTCGTGGACGGCCCCGACCTCCGCACGGCCTCCACGGAGTACAGTCCACAGGTCCGCCCTCGTGAGCGGTGAGGGCAGCAGGAGAGTAGCGACGACCACGCAACCCGCCCTGGACGCGGACCCCCGGGGGGGCACGTCCCCGACGGCGCACCCCCGGGCGGGGGCAACACAGGAGGAGGCGATCCATGCGGCTGGGCAGGACTCCGCAGGAGGGCGGGGCCGGAGTCGACGCCGGTGACAGGGGCGGGAACGAGGGCGGGGACACGCACAGCGACGAGGGCGG
>JBQEKJ010000082.1:0-5308 GCA_052103835.1 Pauljensenia sp. | reverse complement strand
ACGAGGGCGGGGACACGCACAGCGACGAGGGCGGCTCCGGATTCACCGGAGGAGCCGTCACCGTCGGTCTGCTGGTGGCACTGGCCGTGCAGAATGCCGTGCCTCCTTTCGCCACGGACATGTACTCCCCCGCATTCCCGCAGGTCACCGAGTCCCTGGGGACCACCTCATCCCTGGTGGGCCTGACGCTGACCACCTTCTTCATCGGGATGGGTGCCGGGCAGGTCCTGGGAGGGTCCATCTCGGACCAGCGCGGTCGTCGTGTCCCGATGATCCTGGGAGGACTGCTGTGTGCGGTGGGGGGCCTCGTGTGCGCGCTGGCGCCCTCGATCTGGGTCCTCATCGCCGGACGCCTGCTGCAGGGCCTGGGAGGCGGTGCGGCCGCCGCCGTGGGTCGTGCGGTGCTGGTGGACCTCACGCACGGCAAGCAGCTGGCCCGCACGATGACCCTGCACCAGGCGAACGGAGGACTGGCCCCCATGGTCGCGCCGGAGCTGGGCGGTGTCATCACCACCTGGGCCACCTGGCGTGAGACCTTCTGGTTCCTGACAGGTTTCGGGCTGGTGATGATGACCCTGGCCTGGCATTTCGTGCCCGAGTCCCTGCCCCCGCATCAGCGTCACAGCGGCGGGATGAGACGCTTCGTCAGTGGGATCTCAGGCGTGCTGCGCGAGCACGTCTTCGTCGGGTTCATGCTCACCAATGCGTTCTCCGGTTTCTGCATGTTCGCCTACATCGCGAACTCCTCCTACGTGCTCCAGGTGCAGAAAGGGCTCTCGCCCCTGCAGTACTCACTGTTCTTCGCAGCCAACGCGACGACCGCCATGCTCGTCGCACTGCTCAATGCGAGGTTGGTGGGCTGGGTCCACCCCCGCACCCTCATCCGCACCGGCCTGTCCCTGTCCGCCCTGGCAGTGGCGGTCCTGGCCTGCTCGGTGCTCCTGTGGGACACGGCCCTGGTCCCACTGTGCGTGGGCTTCGTGGTGCTGATGTCCGCGCAGTCCTTCGTCTTCGGCAATGCCGCGGCCCTCGCCCTGGGCAGCGTGCCCAAGGTCGCGGGCACGGCCTCAGCGGTCCTGGGCCTCACCCAGTCCCTCGCCACCGCGGTCTCGGCCCCCTTGGCCAGCACCGGAGGCGGCACGACTGCGGTGCCGATGCTCCTGGTCATGGTTGTGGGTGTGAGCCTGGCGTGGGCATCCTTCCTGGCCGTGGGTCGCGCAGGTGGCACCCGTGACGGTGAGCTGCTCCCCATGGAGTGATCGGTTCCGCGCCGGGATGCCGGGATCCGTCCGCTGCACCGATGCGGCTCAGTGGTCTCGCCTCGAGGGGTCACAGAGTCGGCGGCCCGCTCGGCCCAGTCGGCCCGCGCAGTCCGTCCGGACCGTCCGACTCCACGATCTCCCCCACGTCTCCCAGCGACCCCATCTCCGCCACGGGCGCGGCCCCCTGCTCACTGCGGGAGGCCACCCACACCGCCACCGAGATGAGGACCAGCCCCGCCAGTTCCCACATCCCGGGGACCTGGCGCAGCATGACGGCGCCGACCAGGGCAGAGGTGGCGGGCAGCAGTGCGGTGAACAGTGCGAAGGTGGCGGCACTCAGTCGCGACATCGCGAGCGCCTCGAAGGAGTAGGGCAGGACGGTGGAGAGCACGCCGACTCCGACCACCGCTGCCGTCAGGTGCCAGGAGCTGAACACGGCCGACCCCCCGGGCGCGAGGACGGGGGCGAACACGAGTCCACCGACTGCACAGCCCAGGGCGAGGTTCGTGATCCCCGACCGGCGCGAGGCGATGCGCTGGCCCAGCACGATGTAGGCCGCCCACAGCGCCGCGGCCAGCAGGATCCAGGCGATCCCGGCGCCCACCCCGGAGGCACGCACGTCCAGCCCCAGACCGCCGATGGCGACGACCCCACCCAGTGCGAGGCCAGCGGCCACGCGCGGCGCAACACCCCGGCCCCGCAGGACCGCCGCTGAGACCGGGCCCAGGAACTCCAGGGACACCGCCACCCCGAGCGGGATACGGGCGATGGCCTCATAGAAGGTGATGTTCATGCCTGTGAGCACCAGGCCGAAGACCGCCGAGCGCCACAGGTCCCCCCATCCCAGGCTGGCGCGCCACGGGCGACGCCAGACCAGCAGTACGACGGCTGCGACCGTGACGCGCCACCAGGCGACCGATGCCGGCTCGATCACGGCGAAGAGACCTACCGCAATGGCCGCGCCGATGTACTGGACCAGGGCGGAGGCGACGATGAAGAGCTGCGCAGGGACACGCTCTGCCAGCCGGGCGGCGTCGGGACGGGATTCCACCGCCCCAGCCTGCCACCATCCACTCCCGGGATGCGCAGACGCCCGGGCTCACTCCCCCGCGGGGTCGAAGGTGAGTGCCACGGAGTTCATGCAGTAGCGCAGCCCTGTGGGCTGGTCGGGCGCATCCTCGAAGACGTGGCCCAGGTGGGAGCCGCAGTTCGCGCAGCGCACCTCGGTGCGCACCATGCCGTGCGAGGAGTCGGTCGAGGTGGTCACGGCCGCGTCCTTCGGGTCGAAGAAGCTCGGCCAGCCGCAGTGGGAGTCGAACTTGGTGTCGGAACGGAACAGCTCCGCCCCACAGGCCCGGCACCGGTAGACGCCCTCGCGGTCCTCGCCCAGGAGCTCACCGGTGAAGGCGCGCTCGGTGCCTGCCTCGCGCAGCACGTGGAACTCCATCGGCGACAGGACGCGGCGCCACTCGATCTCTGTGCGGTGTGGCTTCTCGGTCATGGCCCGATTCTCGGCGCATCGCGGCCCCGGCGCCACCGCTGGGAGGTGCGGAACGCGGGTCAGTCCGTGCGTCCGGAGTCCTCCGGGTGGATCGCGGGCATGACACGCGTGGCGTCGAGTCCCTCGTCATTCGTGGCGACCCTGACCTGGGGCCTGTCGTCGTTCCCCTCTTCGGGCGCGCCCCCGGACCCGCTCGCGGGCCGCTGGCCCCCCTGGGCCGTCCCGTCATGTTGTCCCTCCGGAGAGGCCTCCGCGGCCCCGCCCTCGTCGCCATCGGACTCCGAGGAGGCCTTGGCGACCACCTCCGCTCCCTCGTCCGTGGGGGGCGCCGAGGTTCCGGTCAAGGCCGAGCCGGAGCGTACCGAGCGCATCATCGCGGTCTGCTCACGTTCGGCGATCACGTCGTCGCCGGGGCCGGAGAAGATCGCGCTGCGTTCCTCCGCATCGGGGGACCCGGAGTACAGCCGCTCCCCCTTGCCGACCGCCGGTGTCGACGCGTCCTGTGCGGGGGCGCTCGTCCCGGACACTGACGAGGGCGACGCCGCCCCGTCCGCTCCGGCTGCAGGCCGGGCGGATGGTGCCTGTGCGGGGGGTGCGGGTGACACCTTCTCGCCCTCCGGGGAGGACGCGGGTGGTGACGCCGTGGAGCCGTTGACCGGTGTCGGTGTCGGTGTCGGTGTCGGTGTCAACACCGCCGAGGGCACCGAAGCCTCTTCCGGAGCTGGGGTCGGCAGCTTCTGGGGTGCCGGAGGAACGGCAGCAGGCTGCTCCGGTCCCGCGGGGAGCTTCGGGCTGGCACTGTGCCCCGGGTTGGTCGGCGCTGGTGTGGTGCCCGGCGCGGATGCACCAGCGGTCGTGGCCGGGTTGGTTGGCAGGGCCGGGTCGGCCGTCGGAGGGTGGGGTGTCTCCCGGGCGAGGCGCGCAGCGGTGGATTCGTCGTAGCGCCGAGCGATCTCCTGGAGTTCGTCGGGGGTGAAGACCCGGGTCCGTTGCGAGTCGGGGACACTGGAGGAATCCGTGGTGGAGGCATTCGTCTTCGTGTCGTCCCTGGTCGACTTGCCGCTGCTCGCATCACGCTGGCGGGCCGCCAGCGCGCGCCGACGCGCCCGCTTGGCCTTGCGGCGAGCTGCATGCACGCGTGCGGCGTGGAAGGCGTCGACGGGGTTCGCACCCGCCTCCGGGGCTGCGGGAGCCGCCTCGGTCTCCGTGCCGGTGTGGGGCTTCCCACCCCCGGCGGTCGTGTCCGGGCCGGCAATGCCCGACAGCTCGGTGGCCAGTCGCGCGACCACCTCCCGCGAGGTGTCATGTGTCACCGTCACCGTGTCCTGGGGCTGGTAGCGCTCCACCGGACGGGCCCACGCCTCCTCCGAGGAGATCCAGGAGATCAGGTTCTCCCTCATGTAGCAGCGCAGGTCCCACAGTGCACCGGAGTCCTTGGCCGAGACCAGGACGCGCACCGTCACGGAGGTGGCGTCGGAGTCGGTCATCTGCACGCTCCAGGTGCGACCGTCCCACAGGTCGGTGGCGAGCAGGAGGTGCTCGACCTTGTCGCGGATCTGGGCCATGGGTGCCGCCCAGTCCAGGGTCAGCTCGATGGTGCCGAGTTGGCGTGCGGCACGACGCGTCCAGTTCTCGAAGGGCTTGGAGGCGAACTCCGTAGAGGGCATGATCAGTCGCCGCTCGTCCCACACGCGCACCACGACGTAGGTGAGGGTGATCTCCTCGATCGCACCGGAGTCCTGGTTCTCCCCCACCACCACCACGTCGCCCACCCGGATGGCATCCGTGAAGGCCAGCTGGATGCCGGCGAAGACATTGCCCAGGGTTGACTGCGCAGCAAGACCTGCGATGACCGAGACGACGCCGGCGGACGCGAGCAGCGTGCTGACTGCACGCTGGGCACCGGGGAAGGTGATGAGAACCACCGTTGCGATTCCCACCAGGACGACCAGGGCCTGGAGCAGACGTCGCAGGACCTGGGCCTGGGTCTCGAACCGGCGCGACACCCCACCATCGGCAGCGTGGCGCAGACGCGCGGCGTCCTCGACCACCCACATGGCGGCGTAGAGGACCCACGTGGTCGCCGCGATTGCGAGGACTCGCAGCAGGTCGTGCCCGAAGGAGACCCAACTCGCGGCCTGGACCGTCGAGGCATCCGCACCCTGGAGATCGATGTTCAGCGCGATGTTGAATCCCAACAACGCTCCCCAGGCGATGAGTGCCCAGTAGAAGGGCCCCCGGGTGCGGCGCAGCAGGGCGGAGACGATGCGGGTTCGCCCCAACGCGGCCCGCACCAGCAGGGAGATGACGAAGGCCAGGACGATGCCGGCAACCACGCCGATGGCCACGCCCAGCACGAGGTATGCGACGTTCAGGGCACTCTGCACAGCCTGGTCGCCGGTGTCCGCTGCCATGATCATGTCCCCAGCGTAGGCGGGGGTGCTGGGAGGTCGCAGGGACGAGGGCGAGGGCGTCCGGTGAGTGGGCTCACAAGCCCCCGTTTTGCCAAGGCCGCACCGTTCTGCATATGATCTTCCTCGTCCTC
>JBQEKJ010000081.1:0-8562 GCA_052103835.1 Pauljensenia sp. | reverse complement strand
CGCAGCGCGGTCCCCGGGGCAATGGCCTGGAGGGCCGAGCGCAGGGTTGTCGCATCTGAACCCATGTGTCCGTCTGCCTTCCGCCGCGGCCGCTGCTGACACTGCGAGTCTACGGCAGCGCCACGTCCACGGCGGACCGCAGGTCGGGGACCGGGCGCACGAACATGCCCTCGATGGCGTGCAGGTCCTCCAGGCCCTGCTCGGGCACCAGGGCCGTGGTGAAGCCGAGACGCGCCGCCTCCTGGAGACGGCGCTGGACGCCGGTGCATGCCCGCAGCTCACCGGTGAGACCGACCTCGCCGATCGCCACGAGTCCCTCACGTGGGGGTTGGTCACGTGAGGCCGAGACCACGGCCAGTGCACTGGCGAGGTCCGTGGCGGGCTCCACCGCACGCGCGCCCCCGACGGTGGAGACATAGACGTCCAGGGCTGAGGTGTCGTGCCCGAGCCTGGCCTGCAGGACCGCGAGGACCATCGCGATGCGTGAGTGGTCCACCCCTGATGTCGTGCGTCTGGGGGAACCTCCGCCGGGGGAGGCGGCGACGAGCGCCTGGATCTCGGTGGGCATGGGGCGCCGTCCCTCCAGCGTGACGGTGACGCATGAGCCGGGGACCCTGCGGCTGGTGCGCGAGAGGAACAGGCCGGATGGATCGGGCAGGCCGCGGATCCCGGTGTCCGTCAGCTCGAAGCACCCGACCTCGTCGGTGGGCCCGTAGCGGTTCTTCACCGCCCTCAGCAGACGCAGGCGGGAGTGGCGCTCGCCCTCGAACTGGCAGACGACGTCGACCAGGTGCTCCAGGACCCGTGGTCCGGCGATGCCGCCGTCCTTCGTGACGTGGCCGACCAGGAGCACCGGCAGGTCGAGCTCCTTGGCGGTGCGGATCAGGCCTGCGGCCACGGCACGCACCTGGGCGACACCCCCCGCCCCGCCCTCGACCCGGGTGGACTGGACCGTCTGGACCGAGTCGACGACCAACAACGAGGGCGAGGTCGCGGCGACGTGCCCCAGGATGGTCGCCAGGTCGTTGTCATCGGCCAGCAGCAGGGAGTCCTCCAGTGCCCCGATTCTCTCCGCGCGGCCCTTGATCTGGGCAGAGGATTCCTCCCCGGAGACGTAGAGGACAGGGCCGACCCCGCCACTGGCACGGGCGGTCCGCGCCGCTCGTGCTGCCACGTCCAGTAGCAGCGTGGACTTGCCGACCCCGGGCTCCCCGGCCAGCAGGACCACCGCACCGGGGACGATCCCCCCGCCCAGCACGCGGTCCAGTTCGCCCACCCCGGTGGGGCGGGAGCGCGCGGTCGTCGAGTCGATCTGGGGGATGGGCACCGCCGGCCGACGTGGGGTGGCCACCGCAGGGGTGCCCGCGGGGGAGGCCCCGACCTCCTCCAGGGTGCCCCATGCCTGGCACCCGCGACACTGGCCCACCCACTTCGGGGAGGCCCAGCCGCACTCCGTACACCGGTAGGTCGCCTTGTCCTTCGTCATGGCGCACACGCTACCCGTCCCCGTGTGCACCTGCGCCACGCGCCGCAGGACCAGCCCAATGCGGTGGATCTATTCCCCGGCGCCCCACGTCCCCGGCTCGACGAGGAGGTCACGCTGGGGGCCGACGCGACGGACATCGATCGAGCGGACCATGTTGCGGTACGGGTCGGTGCCGTTGCGGGGGATGTTGACGTAGCGGATCGAGTGTCCCTCCTCCCCGACCACCAGCACCTCGAAGTCGTCGGCCAGTGCCGCCCGGGTCACGGCGTCCACCAGGACTCCGGACACCCCCGTGAGGTCGGCCCAGGTGTCCCCGGAGTCATCCACCGCGGTACCCGCACAGCCCGGGAACATGAGCTCGGCGGCCCGTGGATCGGGCACGCGGGCCAGAGGCCGAGCGGGCCCGCCCTCCACGGCCACGACTGCACCGGAGCCGAGTTGCAGGAACTCCCGGTGCCACTCAGGAGTCTCGGGCACCGAGGCGCCGGGGAAGGGGGGCGCTGCAGGCAGGCTCCCGTGGGGAACGTGCGTGCGGCGCACCACGATCCGTTCTGTGGTGCTGTGGTCGAAGGCATCCTCGGGGAACTCGGCGTGCAGGCCGGTGTACTGGTCCCCCCAGAAACCCAGGCGACGGGCCTCCCCGTCGCAACGTCCCACGTGGGTGACGCCCAGCAGCCACTGTCCCTTCGGACCGAGGCGCATGGTGCGCACCGTGCACGTCAGGCCCGCAATGTCCACGGTCGTGCGTACTGCGACCTCAGAGGTGGTGAGGCGGTCCACCAGGCCGCGTGCGGTGGTTCCGGCCACGTCACTGGCCTCCAGGACACCGGCCAGACCCAGGCGCAGGACGCGCCGGTCCGGCGCCAGGACCAGACCGTGGCGAGCGTCCAGCGGGTCCACGGGCCACAGGCCGCAGCGGTCGATGAACAACTCGTGCAGGTCAGTCGTCCTGGAGTCCTCCACCTGCGCGGCGCCGGTGGGGTCGCGCCAGGTCCACCGACCGTCGGGGTCGATCTCCAGACGGCACACGGGGGAGCGCGTCCCGTCCTGCCCGATGTGCTCCAGCAGCGCCCCGGGGAGCAGGTGCAACGGCTCCAGGGCGACGTACTCGTCAATGAAGGAGGGTGTGGCGGAGGCGGGGTGCCCGCTGCCTGTCCACGGGGCCGCGAAGTGCCCGTCTCCGATCCTCCCCGAAGTGCGGGAGTTGACCGGTGCGCGGCTGTCGAAGCTGTCGAGGTCGAATGTGAGCGCCAGGACGCCGCCGTCGGGCAGACGTGGGACCTGACCCGTGGCGTCGGTTCCCGCTGTCCCGGAGAGCGTCGTCGTCCCCGGCATCCCGTCCGGGGGGAGGAACCCACCGGTGTCCCCTCCTGAGACGGGGTGGTCGGGGCGCAGTGCGGACACGAGGTGGTCGGCAGTGGGGGCGGGACCGACCTGGGTGAGGGGAACCATGAAGCCCGAAACGAACAGGGGGGAGAAACCGGCCACGACATGGTTGGTCCGGTAGAGCTCCGCCGTGCGAGGTGTGACCACCTGGAGCCATCGGGGCGGGACCAGCGGCAGGCCTCCTCGGCCCGCCTGCTCCGCCCGCCCGGACCACTTCCCGCGGTGGATGCCCGTCCCGGTGGCCGGAGGCAAGCGCCTCCCCCCTTCCGCGCGCCGGCTCCTGTCCGCGTCCATCTCTCCAGCTCCCCCTCCGGGACCCCCGTGCTCCCGCACGCTGTCCGCGGCTCGCGCCGCGCGGGCTCGCTGCGCCCTCTTCCCATGCGGGACCGGGCTGTGTCCGTGCGCTCCCTCCCCGACATCGGCGGGTCGACGTGTCCGTCCGAGGGGGGGCGAGGAGCCGCCGCTGCGCTGGTCGATGTGCGCGGCGACGGCCGCGATGACGAAAACCAGGAGACCGGTGAGCATGAGGACCGGGATGTAGACGATCCGCTTGCTCCATCCCGGAGGCGCGATCACCGCGAGCACCACCGCAGCGAGGACACCGAGGACGCTCACGCCGAGGATGAGGGGCTTTGCCCAGGGCGTCGGGTCCTGCGACTTCATGGCCGGGGACCCAGGAGGGTCACCTCGTCATGGAGGTCCTCCACCGAGGCACGGGGGACGCGCCGCGTGGGGGAGTCCGGGGTCACGGTCGTGGCGTCGTCGGGGTGGATGATCACGTAGTCCTCACCGAAGGTGCCCAGCACCAGGACGGGCGCGCCGTCCAGGAGGCCCTGGGTCAGGACGTCTGCACGCGGTGCGCCCAGCGGCGCCAGGTCCACCCGCACGCCACCACCCTGGGCAGGCACGACCTCGCCGTGCCCGGGGAACATGACGTCGGCGGCCTGGAAGTGGGGGAGGTTCACCCAGACCCGGCCGCCCTCGTGGTCGACAGGGGTGGGGGAGGTCCCACCGGGGGCGATGTAGTCCTCCCCCCAGGCGAAGAGCACGGGGTCGGAGGGGATGTCGGGGACTGTGAGCCCCTCCGGACGCGGGGAGGGGTCGATGCCCGACCCGTTGGCGGAGACATCCTGCAATGACGACCACGGCACCTCGGTATGGAAGCCGCAGTACTGGTCACCCCACCATCCCGCCTGTCCCATCCCCTCGAAGGGGCGACCGACGTAGCAGACCCCCGCCATCAGGCCCTCCTCGCTGATGCGCGTGTACTGCACGCCCACCGGGAGTCCCATGGAGGTCGCCGAGGTGACGACCCAGGTGCGGGGGAGTGCGGTGGAGGCCACCAGCGCCCATCCCCGACCGGAGGTCGCCCCGCAGGCCTCGACGGCGTCGGGCTGCAGGCGCAGACGGACGGCCCGTTCGTCTGCACCCGGCACGCTCACCAGGCCCTCGCCCACGGTGTGGGCGGGCACGCGGCCCTGGGCGTCCACGTAGAGGCGGGGCACGGACTCGACCCCGTCGGCCGGGGCGACGGAGTCCCCCTCCGGAGTCGACCAACGAGGGCGACCCAGCACGTCGACGTCCAGTACCGCCAGGAGCTCGGTGGTGCCGTCGGGGTGGACATGGGTGATCCGGGCACCCGGCATCACAAGGGCAGGGAGGTCGATGACGGACTCACGGACCATGGCGAGCTCCGATGCGGAGACCCCCGTGCCTGTCCACGGATCCAGGAAGCGACTGAAGTCGAAGGATGCGGACTGCCCCGCCCCGCCTCCTGTGGAGGGGTGGACGCTCTGGGGGAAGTCGTCATCGAGGGTGAAGTCCAGGACGTCCACGCCCCCCGTGGGGAAGGGGACCGGACGCAGATCGATCCCCGGGTGGTCGGGACGCAGCATGCCCCACAGCAGTGAGGGATCGGTGACCTCTGCGGTGTCGGCGAGCAGGGAGACGAATCCCTGGACGTGGGTGCAGGCGAAGCCCGCGACCTGACGGTTGGCCATGTAGAGCTGAACGCGTTCGGGGCGCAGGACCTGGCGGTAGGCGGGACTTCCCATGCGGTCACAGTAGTACGTGAGGGTGTCTCCTCGGAGGTGGGAGCGCACCGGCGTCCGCGCACGTGGCCTGGGGTCCCCCCCACGGCGACGCGCACGCTACATTGTCCCCATGGACGGACCCTGGGGAGAGGACCCGGACCTGATTCGCGCACGGATCCGCGCGCAGGTCCACGAGGCCGAGGAGCGCGCTCGTGCTGCCCGGACCTTCAGTGACGAGGTCTCCTCCCTCAGGACCACGGGTCGCGACCGCCGCGGGGCGGTCGCCGTAGAGGTCGACAGTGCCGGCCACCACATGTCCCTGTCGGTGCCGTCCTCCGTCGTGGAGCTCGGTGGCGCCCGGATCGAGGAGGCCGTCATGGAGGCCTACGGGGACGCGACCAGGCGAGCCGCGCGGGAGATGACACGGCGCGCCGCCGACACCTTCGGACCGGACTCCGAGACGACCGCCTTCCTGGGGTCGACCTTCGGTCAACAACTCGACGGACTGGGACGGTGACGCACACAGATGAGTGACGGGTTCATGGTCGACACGGATGTGCTGGGCCACCACGTGGGTGTCCTCCGCGGCGACGCCCAGTCCGTTGCCGAGGCATCCCAAGCCGCAGCTGTGACGGGCACGCAGGTCTCCGGTGGGGCATTCGGTCTCATGTGCGCATTCCTGGCGCCACCCGTCGGTGTCGCTGCGGCCGCCCTGGGCCAGCAGATCGACTCGTGCGCCGACCTGGAGAACGCGCTGGCGGACGCCGTGGGCGCTGCGGCCGACTCCTTCGAGGAGACCGAGATGGGTCTCGCCGATGCCATCAGGTCAGCGCTCGCGGAGCTGGGCTGATGGGCGGCGACCTGGTCCAGGGACCGATCGACACCACCACCTGGGCCTCCGGTGCAGGGTTGGTGGAGGACGGACAGCAACTCGCGGAGGCCATGGGTTCGGGCAACTGGCTCCAGGGTTCCGTCTCCGGGCTCAGTGCGGCGGGGAACCTCGTGGTCGCCGCCTTCGATCCGATCGGCACGCTCCTGAGCTGGGGTGTGGGGTGGTTGATTGAGCATCTCGAACCCCTCAAGGGCTGGATGAACGACCTCACGGGTGATCCGGGTGAGGTCCGGGGCACAGGTGCCACCTGGGCGGCCATCGGCGGTCGCCTCCGGGAGTCCGCGGAGACCATCAGTGCCCACGTCCTGGCTGCCACCGCAGGCATGTCGGGCATGACGATCGACGCCTACGTCAGGGCACAGTCGGTGCTCACCGACCAGATCCGCGCCGTCGGCGACATGTGCGCCGGATTCGCGCAGGCGGTGTCGGTGGCGGCGGAGCTCGTCCAGGTGGTCCATGACCTCACCAGGGACGCGCTCAGTCAGGTGGTCGGCTCCTTCGGCTCTGCAATCATCCAGGCCGCTGCGTCGGCGGGTGTGCTCATCCCCAAGGTGATCGCGGATGTGGCGGCGACGATCTCGACCTGGGCAGCGAAGCTGGGCAGGTACGTCGATGACCTCCTCGCATCCTTCACGGCGCTGCAGAAGATGCTCAAGAAGGTCCGTGAGATCGTCGACTCCGTCCGGCGCTGGGCCAGCGGGAAGTTCCCCCGGGCAACGGCGGGCGCGCGGAGCCTGGACTCCTTCCTGCGTGATGCCCGGCGTTTCTCACCGGAGGCCCTGGGTGCCAGGGGCGGGCGCTGGATGTACAACGAAGTCCAGTCCACCCGCCACCTCCTGGCCAACGAGGGCTGGTCGGAGACGGCCCAGCGTCTGCGCAACTCCTGGTCCCTGGGTCGCGAGGGCTTCTCCTCCCCCCACACGCGCGCCTTCATGTCCGCCCCCGGCGGTGATGACACCCTGCGCACCATCATGGAGTCGCCTGCGGGGCGCAGGAAGCTGGGTGAGTTCGGGATGGGTGACATGTCCTTCGAGGACATCCGTGCGCTCCAGACCCACCGGGGTCAGACACTGCCAGTCCACCAGCAGAACGGCCTGCTCTGGCTGCGCGCCCAGGAGGGCATGGAGGGGTCCACAGGGCTGAGGGCCAAGGCGTTCATGGACTCCACCTCCTTCGACCCCGCGTGGGGGATGGAGGACGGAGTCGGCCACTCCTCGGGCTTCAACGCCCCCGCCGAGCATCTCTTCCACTCCGGAAGCGGCGTGGGAGCGGGCACCCCCCAGGAGATCCATCGAAATCTCAGGCTCGACTACCCCGTCGTCAGGGACGGTGTGGTCTCGGTCAACCCGCCCCCGGCCTCGGGCATGTCGGCGAACGTGCTCGTCTTCCGCCCGGAGGACGCACCGGGGGTCCCTGCCACCCAGGGAGTCCCCCTGGACAGCGCCTCGCGGTTCGAGTCCCAGGTGCCCGGAGGCTTCACCCACCGTCCGGGCACCACCACCCCGGGCGTGGAGAATCCCTACGGGGGACTGGGCTTCGTCACCAACGACGGGCCGCTGATCACCGAGAACACCTCCATCGGCAGGACTGCCTACACCGAGGGCACGACCTACGTGGTCAACCCCGACGGCTCCTTCCGGCGCGACCAGGTCCTGGTCGAGGGCAGGTGGATCAAGGTCGCGCGCTGAGCGCGTCCTCGGTGCCTGCCGGATCGGACCTGCGGTGAGGGGTCACCATAACTGGGAGGGGCGCCAACGCGGCGTCGATCTGTGCGCCCGGGCATGGGCCCGATGTGGGCGACACCGGTCCGTTGCCCGTTGCCCGCTGCCCACTGCCCGCAGGCACGGGCCGGGAGCGCCGCCCCTGCGGAGCCGCCGTGGCCGTCTCGCCCGGAAGGTGTCTCGGATGATAGGGAGCCCCGCCCGCGCGGAGCCGCCTCTCAGGCGTCGCAGCCGTGCTGGCGGGCAATGCGCGCCAAGGCGTCGTGTACGTCCTTGGGGCGCCCCATGAGATCCGCGAGATCCTCCCCGATCCGCAGATCAATCGTCGTGGAGCAGGAGGCCCAGGGCCCGACCCCCCGGAGGCGGACATACACGCTGTCCACGTCGTGCCGACCGACGGTCCCGTAGGTCTCCCCGTCACGTCCCCACTCCGCAATGTGGAGGCGTCGCAGAAGGTCCTCGGGAACCGGGCCCGGCCGGGCGTCGGAGTCCCCAATGGGGTAGGTCCGATAGCGTCCCCCCACCCCGGCACCGCTCGGCGGTGGCATCAGGTCCCCGGACTCGGCCAGTAGGGGCCAGCCCTCACGCACGGTGACCAGGAGGGGGCGGGCCGCGGCGATGACTCGGCGACCGGGAACGAAGGGATCGGTCAGTGTGGGGTGTCCGGTACGTCGGGAACCTGTCCCGCTGGGGCGGGTGTCCTGGCCGTGCGCCTGATCCTCCTCCTGGCCCTCCGCCTGTCCTTGGCCGTGCGCCTGATCCTCCCCCTGGCCCTGGCCCTGGCCCTGGCCCCGGCCCCGGCCACGGTCGGGGAGGTGGTGGCCCTCAGGATCAGAGGGTGGTACGGATCCGAAGACCTCCTTCTCCCACACACGGCTGCGGGGCAGGACCCGTCCGCCCTCGTCCAGGGTCAGCAGGACCGACTCCCGGGGGCGGGCCCCGGCGAAGGGCTCCCAGATGAAGGAGCGCAGACCGGCAGTGTTCCCGCGCAGTGGCCAGGACCTGCGGGGACGTCCCGCCCTCGGATCCCAGCTGGCAGCAGGC
>JBQEKJ010000080.1:0-8751 GCA_052103835.1 Pauljensenia sp. | reverse complement strand
CGGTGCCCATGACCATTCCGGCAGCGGTGAGATTGGCCTGGTCAGTGGTGCGCGAGATCCCGAAGTCGGTGAGCTTCACGACCCCGTCGGGCCGGATGAGGATGTTGGCCGGCTTGATGTCACGGTGGACCACACCGGCAGCGGCTGCCGCGTCGAGGGCCAGCGCCACCTGGATGATCACCGGGACCAGGTCCTCCACGGCGACGCGTGCGCCACCGCGGAGGTAGTCCGTGAGGGGACGCCCCTCGACCAGCTCCATGACGATCCACCCCCGGCCGTCCTCCTCCCCGGAGTCGAGGACGGAGGCGATGTTGGGGTGCTGGATGCGCATCGCGTTGCGCGCCTCGATGCGCAGGCGCGACAGGGACAGTTCCTCGCCGGAGAGCTCGGGGCGCAGGACCTTGGCGGCCACCATCCGCCCGGTCTCGCTGTCGCGGGCCTTCCAGACCTCACCCATGCCGCCCTGGGCGATGGGAGTGAGGAGCGTGTATCGGCCACCCAGGAGGTGACCGGCCATGTGGCGTCCACTGGGGGGAGGGGTCACTTCAGCCCTGCTTCCAGGAGGGCGCGGGCAACCGGTCCGGCCACAGTGCCACCGTGGGGGACGGGGACGGTGTCGTCGCCCTCGATGATGACGGCGAAGGCGATCTGCGGGTCGTCTGCCGGGGCAAAACCGACGGCCCAGGCATTGGCTCTCCCCGAGCCGTCACCGAGCTCTGCGGTGCCGGTCTTCGCAGCGACGTCGACACCGTCGATCGCCATGGACGTGCCGGAACCGTAGGACTGGGAGACGACACCCTTCATGAGTTCCGTCATCTGTGAGGCGATGTCGGAGGAGATCGGGGTGCCCAGCTCGGTGGGATCCGTGGAGGAGCGGACCTGGAGGTCGGCATCGACGACGTCCTTGACCAGGTAGGGCTGCATCATGGTGCCCCCGTTGGCAATGGTCTGGGCGACGAGCGCCATCTGGAGCGGCGTGACCTGGACGGAGTACTGGCCGATGGCGGACATGGCGAGCTGTGCGGCGTCCGTCTCTGTCGGGAACACCGAGGGGGTGACCTCCAGGGGGATGTCGACCTGTTGGCCGAACCCGAAGCTCTCGGTCACGCTGGCCAGGTCCTCGTGGGTCAGCTGCTGGGAGGCGAGGACGAAGGTGGTGTTGCAGGACCGGGCGAAGGCCTCGGCCAGGGTGGGGTGGCCGTTGCCGCACTCGACGGACTCGATGTTGGAGATCTCGGTGGCCGTGCCCGGGAGTGTGGTCGTGACGGGGGAGTCCATGGCGGTGTCGGTCTGGACCACGCCCTTCTCCAGGAGGGCGATGGTCGTGAGGATCTTGAAGGTCGAGCCCGGGGCGTAGCGGTCGCCTGCGATCGCCCGGTTGACCAGGGGGCGGGAGGCATCCTTGTTGAGCGTCGTGAAGGCGCTGTTCGCGGTGGCCGAGTCGAAGGTGGCCAGTTCGTTCGGGTCGAAACTGGGTGAGGAGTAGAGGGCGAGCACCGCGCCCGTCTTCGCGTCCAGGGCCACGACGGCCCCGCGACGCCCCTGGAGCTGGTCGGCCGCGACCTGCTGCATGGCAGGGTCCAGCGTCAGCACGACGCCACCGCCCTGGCGCCCCGACCCCGTGAAGAGGTTGCGCAGACGCTGGGCGAGCAGGTCGGGGGAGTTCCCCTCCAGCACGGACTCCGCGGCCTTCTCCATGCCGGAGGAATCGGCGAAGACCGAGGAGAAGTAGCCGGTGACCGGCGCGTAGAGAGGCCCCTGGGAGTAGATGCGCTGGTAGCGGGTGGTCCCGTCGACACGCTGGGAGGAGGCGATCGCATCTCCTGCGACGATGATGGGGCCGCGGTCCAGCTCTGCGGCGTGCAGGATCGTCCGCGAGTTGCGTCCGTCCGCATTGAGCGAGGGCGCCTGGACGAACTGGATGTTGGTGGCGGCCAGCCCGAGGGCCGCGAACATCACCAGGACGACGACGAAGAGCTTCCTGATCTGTGCGTTCATGACCGTCCCTCTCCGTGGTCGGGTGAGGGTGGCAGGTGGGGTTCCGTCGGGTAGTCCGGATCCTTGGGCAGGTCGCCCTCGACGATGTCCAGGTTCGTGTCGGGCCCGGCGTCCCCGTCATGGCGGCCGCCGGCCGTCACGGTGTGGGCATCCTCGGGGGTGGGACGACGGCGGGTGGGGGTGGTCGGGGTGTCGGTGCTGCTGGTCGCGGGATCGGTGATGGCCGCCTGGAGTCCGGTGGTCCACGGAGCGGGGGTGGAGACAGGACGTCTGGCGGCGTCCGAGATCCTCACGAGGATGGCGACCGTCAGCCACGAGGAGACCATCGAGGAACCGCCCGAGGCGAGGAAGGGCGCGGTCAGGCCGGTCAGGGGGATGACACGCGTGATGCCGCCCAGGACCACGAAGACCTGCAGGGCCAGGGAGAAGCTCAGACCCGCGGCGAGCAACTTCCCGAAACCGTCACGCACACCGATGGAGGCGCGCAGCCCCCGCTCGATGAGGATCAGGTAAAGGGACAGGATGGCCAGCAGCCCGGTGAGTCCCAGCTCCTCCGCCAGGGAGGAGAGGATGAAGTCGGACTGCGCGAAGGGGACCAGGTGTGGATAGCCGCGCCCCCAGCCGGTGCCCATGAGCCCCCCGGACGCCTGACCGAAGAGACCCTGGACCACTTGGCCGGAACCACCCACCGCGTCGTAGACGGCCGGGTCCATGGCGTGGAGCCACACGGTGAATCGCTTCTGCACATGGGGGAACGTCTGCACGGCCAGTGCCGCGGCCGGGAGGAACATCAGTGCCCCGATGACCAGCCAGGACACGCGGTCGGTGGCCACGTACAGGAGGGCCACGAAGAGGCCGAAGAACAGCAGTGAGGTGCCGAGGTCTCGCTGGAGGACCAGGACCGCGATCCCGATCAGCCACACGACCAGGATCGGACCGAGGTCGCGTGCGCGCGGCAGACGCATGCCGAGGACCTTGGGTCCCCCGATCGCCAGGTTGTCCCTGTTGGTGACCAGGTAGCCGGAGAAGAAGATGGCCAGCGTGATCTTGACCAGCTCGGCGGGCTGCAAGCTGACCGGTCCGAGCTGGATCCAGATGCGTGCCCCCAGGTGTTCGACCCCGATGCCCGGGATGAGTGGGAGGACCAGCAGGACCAGCGAGGCCAGACCGAAGAGGTAGGTGAAACGGCGCAGGACCTTGTGGTCACGGACCCAGATCAGCAGCGCTGCGGCCGCCACCAGCGCGACGCCCACCATCATCAACTGCTTGGTGCCCACCACCGGATACTGGTGGGTGGGGTCGGAGATCGAGGCGTTGAGTGTCAGGTAGGACAGGTCGATGCGGTAGATCATGGCCAGTCCGATGCCCGTCAATGCAACGGCGATGGGCAGGATCACCGGATCGGCGTAGGGCGCCAGGAAGTGCATGCCGACCTCGGCCACGACCGCGACGACGACGAGGATGAGGACGTGCTGTCCGAGGTTCTCGGGCACTGCTCCCGTGCGGTTGAGTGCGGTGAGCGCGTAGCCCCCGATGCCCAGCGCGAGGGCGAGGAGCATGAGCGCCATCTCCAGGAGGCGGCGCGGGCGGGCGGGAGCGATGGTGACGGTGGCCATCAGCGGCTCTCCGAGGGCGAGGGCGCAGGGGATGCCGTGGAACCCGGATCGGCGGGAGGAGAGGTCACGGCGCTCGGTGAGGGGCTGGGCGAGGGGGTGGTCGGTCTGGTGGCCTGACTCTTGAGTTGGGCGACGTAGACGTCGATCTCCTCACGTGAGGACCTCACGACGGGTTCCTCCAGGCGTTCGCGATCAACGCTGGAGAGGCTCGAGAGCGAGATGTCGGTGACCTCGGTGCGATGCGAGAGACTCCACGGTCCCAGTGTCTGGGGGATGCCCTGGTAGATGACGACGCTGCCCGACTCGCCGATCGCGAAGTACTGGGTCTGGGTCCACAGGTAGCCGAGCCAGCCGCCGCCGGCGAGCAGGGCCGCGACGAGCAGCGTCAGGATGGGCGCCCACCAGCGGTGCTTCCCGTCCTCGTCCTTGTCCTCGTCCTCGTCCTCGTCCTCGGTGTCGTCCTCGTCCCCGTGGTCATGGGATCCCTTGGCGAGGGCGGCCGCGCGCGCCGCCGCGCCGGAACCGCCACGCGAGGGCGCACTGCGGTCGATGGCTGCAGCTCCCACGATCTGGGGGGCGGTCTGCCCGGACGTGCCAGACGGGACCACGTCGGCGATGACACACGTGACGTTGTCGGGTCCCCCACCCAGCAGTGCGAGGTGGATCAGCTCCTCCGCACAGGCGCCCGGGTCGTCGAAGTCGGAGAGGACCTGCCCGATGGTCTCCGCCGAGACCACGCCGGAGAGGCCGTCGGAACACAGCAGCCAACGATCGCCGATGATGGCCTCACGAACCGTCTCATCGGGGGTGACGTCGGCCTGGGAGTCCCCCAGGACCCGCAGGACGACATTGCGCTGGGGGTGGTGCTCGGCCTCCTCGGGTGTGATCTGGCCGGTGTCGACCAGGTACTGCACGAAGGAATGGTCGGTGGTGACCTGCGTGAGGGTGTCGCCCCGGAGCAGGTAGGCCCGGGAGTCCCCGATGTGGACCATGGCCAGCTTCTTGCCCGCGCGCATGATCGCGATGCAGGTGGTCCCCAGTCCCTTGAGTTCCGAGTCCTGCGAGGAGCGTTCGGTGAGTTCCTCGTGTGCGGCGTTCAGGGCGGCGCGCAGCAGGGGGAGCATGGCTTCTGCGGGGTGGCTCTCCGAGTCGAGGGGCACGAGGTGGGCCAGGGCCACCGAGGAGGCGATGTCACCCCCGGCGGGGCCCCCCATCCCGTCGGCGAGGACCAACAGGTTCGGCCCGGCATACCCGGAGTCCTGGTTGCTGCGCCGTGTCAGGCCCACGTCCGAGCGGGCGGCATAGCGGAATTCGACGGGCTCTGCCGGCATGTCACCTCACCAGTTCGAGCGTCGTCTGGCCGATGCGCACGGTGGTGCCGGGCTGGAGGGCACGAGGTTCGGTGATCCTCTCGTCGTCGACGAAGGTGCCGTTGCGGGACCCGAGGTCCTCGACCCACCACTGGCCTCCCTGTGGGGAGAGCCTGGCGTGTCGGGCGGATGCGTACTCGTCGTCGAGGACCAGCGTGGAGGCGGGGGAACGTCCGATGACGATCGGAGCGGTCCCCAGGGGCATCATCGTGCCGACCAGCGGGCCTCCGGTGATGAGCAGGTTGCGCGGGGTGGTGTCGCCGGGTTCCGCCCCTTCGCTGCGACGCTCCCGACGCGACTTGCGGCGTTCCTTGTCCGCACGTCGGCGGCCCTTGCCCCGCGGGGTGACGACCGTTCCGAAGATGTCGCGACGCAGGATCGCCACAGCCCCGAAGACCATGGCCCACAGGAGGGCCAGGTAACCGATGCGGAAGACGGTGAAGGCGAGGTCGGAGGTCATCACCGGTCCTGTTCGTGATCGGAGGCGGGACGCGTCCAGAAGAGGATGCGCGTGCGCCCGATGACGATCTGGTTGCCGTCGACGAGGGTGGCGGCGTCGATGCGGTGGCCCTCGACGAACGTCCCGTTGGTCGAGCCCAGGTCCGTGGCGATGACGCCGGTGGGGGTCACGCGCAACTCCAGGTGTCGGCGCGACACTCCGGAGTCGGGGACGGTGATGTCGGCCTCGGAGCCACGCCCGATGACGGTCACCGGTTCGGTGAGCAGCCACTTCTCACCGTCAACCTCGATGATGGGGTGCTGGGGTGAGGCCGAGACCGCCGTGGCAGGTGCTGCGGCACCACGACGTGTGGACGCCTCGACGTCGAGCTGGCCAGGTGCCTCGCCCTCGGATGACTCGAACTCGACCGTGACGGGGCCCAGCAGGACATAGCTCTGGTCCTCGGCATACTGCGTTGCCTGCTGTTGGAGCTCGTCGGCGAGGACAGTGAGCTCTTCACCCAGACCCGCCAGATCCGTCGGGGACATCCGCACGACGAAGTGGTTGGGGGCCACGGAGCGGTCCGCGGAGAGCTCGCGGACGTTGTCGTCCATCGCCCGCCGGATCGCCGTGTTGATGTCCACAGGCTTGAGTCCCGACTTGAAGACCCTCGAGAACGCGTTGTTGACGCCCTTCTCGACAGCATTCTCGAAGCGGTCGAAGATACCCATCCTGCCTCCTTCCCCGAGGTGCCCGGGGTCCACCCGGGGAGCCCGGGACGTGGTGCGGGGCGAGCCCGCACGCGTCAGTCTAGTCGGGGGGTGCGTCCCTGCCGCGCAGGTCCGGCACTGCGACATGTTCCGGACCGGAACTGTGCACCCGGGGCCGGAATGAGGAGAAGCTCCGAGACCCTGGGGCCTCGGAGCTCCTCACTCCACTGGTGCGCGAGGGGGGAGTTGAACCCCCACTCCATTTCTGGAACACGGACCTGAACCGTGCGCGTCTGCCTAGTCCGCCACTCGCGCGCGCTCAGAAACCATACGAGGCACGTGCATGCCACGTCAAACCGGGGAGGTGTGGCGTGGGGTACGCCGGGATGAGAAGTGTGTCGCGAGCGGGCATCCGGCCGAGCGGTGGACTTCTCACCGAAAGGTGGCCTTGTACCCCCACCACTCGGTGGGAACCCCACCACTCGGCACCGGTACCGGCCATCCCTCCGCTCCGCACTGCCCCCGGAGCCCCCGGAGCGCCTGAAGCGCCAGGAACGTCAGTCGGGAGGGCGGGAATCAGCGGCCGGGAGGGCGGAGAACAATGGTCGCCCTCGTCAGCCGTGCGCCGGGGGAGCACGGCCCCCTCAGGAGGGACCGAGGGCCTGGAAGGGATCCGGAACCGCTCCCATCGCGACGGCCACCACCAGACCGACGGCGACTCCCGTGAGCACCAGCGCGATCCCATCGCGCCAGCCGAGGCGGACGTGCTCACGCGGCACCGGTGGCACCCCACCGCGCAGGGTCATGGCACGACCCGTGTCCGAGGCTCGCCGGGAGGAGGCCGACAGAGCGGCCGTGATGACGTCGACCATGAGGCGGAGCCCTGCCTTGAGTCCGTCGGGAGGTGTCCCGCCCGAGCGCAGGCGGGCGGTGTCCATGACGGCCGCGGCCTCGTCACGCAGGGAGGGGATGCCGCGCAGGGCCAGGCCCATCGATGTGGCCCACTCGTCCACGGGGAGACTGAACCAGCGCATCGGTGCCATCAGGCTGCGGAAGGCCGGGGTGAGCCGCTCGGGAGGAGTGGACCAGATCAGGAGCATGGACCCCCACACGACGAGTGCGGCGACCACCAGTGAGCGGACGAAGATCCACAGACCGCCGCCCAACGAGGCACCGATCATGCCACCCGCGATCCCGCTCCAGAACCACACGGGCAGTCGCGGCAGTGCTCGCAGGGGCACCCGGGCAGTCAGGGAACCGACGAGGAGGACGAGGCCGACCGCCGCCAAGGTGGACCACCTCGGGCGCAGCAGCAGCGCGCTGGACAGGGCCGTCAGGCAGAGGACCTTCGTTCCCGGCCACATCCGTGTCATCGCCGAGTCCCAGGGCAGGGTGCGTGGGAGCACCCCGCCGGAGGGACGTCGGGGGCGGCCCCTGCCCTTGGCGAGAGCCCGGATCCGGGCGAGGGTGTCGGCCTCAGTGCGGGTGTCCGTGGGGGTGTCGGCGCGGGAATCAGTGTGGGTGTGGGAGTGGGCGTTGGCCTCGGTGCGGTGCGCCCGGGCTCGGCCTTCGCCCAATCCGGGGTCGCGACCGCCGTCCCGGCGTGCCCCGTGGCTCGGGACGTCCGCGTTCGTGCCGGGAGCATTCAGGCAACGATCGTTCGTGCCGGGACCATTCATGACAGGACCCCGGCCGTGAGGCGCATCTCACGCTGGCACAGCGTGCCCAACCCCTCCACGTCATGGGAGATGACGAGCACGCCCAAGCCGCGCCGCCGCCGGGACTCCAGGGTCGCGACCACCTGGGCGCGGGAGTCCGGGTCCAGTCCCGCCAGGGGCTCGTCGAGCACCAGTACCTTCGGCTCCGAGGCGAGGAGTCCGGCCAGGGCGACGCGGCGCATCTGGCCACCGGAGAGCTGGTCGATGCCGCGCTCGGCGATTTCGGTGCCGAGACTGACCTCGGCGAGGGCCTCCTCGACGAGGCGGTCGCCGTCCGCCGCAGCCATGCCCCGCGGTGCGCGGGCCGCCGTGAGGATGTCCGAGCGCACGGAGGGGCGCTGCAATTGCAGCCGCGCGTACTGCATGGACAGCGCCACCTCCCCGACCTTGGTCGTCATGGGCGCTCCGTCCAGTGTGCAGCGTCCCCAGGTGGGAGCCATGAGACCGGCGAGGACGCGTGACAGAGTCGTCTTGCCGGAGCCGTTGTCGCCGGTCACCAGCACTCCCTCGCCCTGGGAGAGGATCAGCGACACGTCATGGAGGACGGGCGTGGCCCAGGGTGTGCCGACGTCGTAGACGTGTGAGACGCGATCGGCCCAGAGGTGCTCGACGCGCTCCCAGGGCTTGGGGATCCACTGCGGCGCGGGGGTGTCGGTGGGGGTGGCGTTCCCGCCCTCGTCGATGGGAACGCGACCAGTGCGGGGACGGTCGCCCCCGTCGGTGGGCGTGGCGGGCAGTGACGAGGGCGGCCTCGGGTCGCGACCGGTGGCGGCGGGGCTCGCGGGACTGACGGGCGGTGACGAGGGCGACGCGCTGCCCGGTCCGGACTGCCCGGCCGATCTGGCCTGTCCGGACCCGACCATCCGGCTGGTGAGGCCGGTCGACGGGGCCCATCCCGCC
>JBQEKJ010000079.1:3877-8821 GCA_052103835.1 Pauljensenia sp. | reverse complement strand
TTAGTCACGTTGGTTGTCGCCCCCTGGCCTTACCGGGGTCCCTTCTTTTTTGCCTCCTGGGATGCCGCGGGGGTTTTCATTGGGTTGCCGTCCTGTGGTTATTGCGGGGGGGGTGGGGCTGGGGGTGTAGAGGAGGGCGTAGAGGATGGAGGCTGTGAGGAGTGTCGCGATGAGGGTGCTCAAGGTGAGGGCGAGGGTGCGGCGTGGGCTCCTGGGGGGCAGCTTCATCCGAGTTTGTCTCCGATCGCGACGCTGGAGTACTTGCTGCCGAACTCGTCCCAGGACATGGTGAATGTCCCACCAAACCTGTGATTGGCTGAGTCGTAGTTGCGTCCCCAGGGGTTCCGCAGGGTGACGGTGTCTTCGTCGGCTGTGACAACCATGTAGACGTGGGAGCGGGAGATGTTGATGGTCTGTGTCTGACCGTCGATGGTGACGTCTGCGCCCATGTCGTGATCCTGCCAGGGTAGCTTCGCGACGGTCGAGGCTGCCAGGGGCTGGTCGTTGGTGAGAGCTTCTTGGATGCTGGCGCGTTGAGTGGTGCCACATCCCTCCCCGAACCCCCACACCACGCCCTTCCGTTCGACCGTGGCACTGGTGCCGGTGAGCTCCTCGAGCGCATCCTCTGCCCACCCTCCGCTGATTCCGCCGGAGGAGAATGAGTCCCTGGTTCCACCCAGGTGTGTCTGGCCATAGGCGGCCTCGAAGATGGAGGCGATGGTGGGGACGCTGCCGTTGGTACCGTGCAAGTAGGTGGAGGTCACCAGGGTGGTGTGCTGTGTGTCCTGCGTGCGGTGGAAGGGGTCGTCGTAGATGGTGACGAGGAACCCGTCGGGCTTCCCGTCCTTCCCGTGGTGAACCTGGAGGCAGCCTTCGAGCCAACGGGTGGCGCCGGGGGTGTTCATGAGTGCCATGAGGCTGGCCAGGAGGTAGCAGTCTCCGATGGCGCCCTGGACCACACCGGTGTGGTCGGGGTTATCGATCTCGTTGAGGATGCGGGTGATGTCGGCCTGGGTGAGGTCACGCAGCTGCCCGATGTTGCTCCCGCCGTCGTCGAGGTTGACGGGTTCGAGGTGGAGGGCGTCTCGCAGTTCAGCAGCACACACCGCCCCCGCAGCTGTCGCTTCCTCGACGAGGACGGTGTAGGTGTTGATCAGCACCTGGGCCTGGGCGAGGGCGTGGGGGAGGGCTGGGAGCCTGTCGTGTGCGGGCAGAGCAGTGAAGGCATCGTCGAGGGAACGGACCTGGTCCTTGAGGCCATCTGCCCGGCTCTGCGTGGAGTGGAGGACCCATGCGTAGGTGTCCAAGGAGTGTGTGGCGTCATCGAAGCCGTCGCTGAGGCGCTGGTTCTGCTTGAGACCTTCGGCGTGGGAGGAGGTGAAGGCGTCTCGTGCTTCCCCCTCCCAGGACGGAGCAAGGCTGGGAGAGTGCTTCACCTCTGCATCGAGGTTGGAAAGGGTGTCACGGGTGGCCCCCAGAGCGTCCTTGTAGGTGAACACGCCCACAGCTTGGCCGGGGATGTCTCCCACAATTCCCGCGAACAACCCCACGAGCCCACCTCATCACTCTACTGGTAGGTGTACTGGTCAGACTTCAAGGTCCTCGTGAGCTCATCGGCCCACTCCTGATCGGTGGCCTGAGTGTGCCGAGAGGTGTCCGCCACGTGAATGGCAGTATTGGCGCACCATCGGGCCAATCCCTCAATGCGGGTGGTGGCTGCGGTGGTGAAGTCTGTGGCGGCCGCATGCACAATCAGTGCCCCGAGTGCCCCCACGCCAGGACTGGGGGGCACCACCACCCCATTGAGAGTGTCACCCACAGACGTGAGCGCACTTGTCAGCGCAGCCATCTCATCGGCGTCAACATTGAAACCTCCCACCGGATCCCCCTTCGCCGACCGCCACCCACCCTACTGAGCGAGACGCCCTCACACGCCCACTTCAATCGACGGGACGCTGCCCGAGTCGGTGACGCGCGAGTCGACCATGCCGATGATCGGGTCGCCCTTCCACTTGTAGCCGATTGCCGCCGTGTCGGCGGGCGCGGGGTCTTGGAGCATGCCGAGGTGGTACCGCTTGAGCCGGATGGTGCCGTCGACGCGTCCGGCGGCTGTGAAGGTGGTCGGGCGACGGTGGCACCGTGCCGGCAATGGTGTCCGTGCCAACAGATCGTCCTCGCGCCGGAGCGGAGGATCCCCGGCCCGCCGGGGCCCCGGTTCTCACTGTCTCTCCTCGTCACGAGCCACGAGCCACGAGCCAAGGCGGAGGTCTTCCTCCACGAGGAAGACCTCCGCCTTGAGGTTCATGCTCCGCTGGTCCAGAAGATGCCGACACCGGTGGGAGTTCCTGACGGGCAGGAGGCGACGTCTTCGCCGGACACCGCTGCGGGGGATGCGCACTGAGTTCAGGCACGGAGGCCAAACAGTTCACCAGAGTTCAGCCCAAGCGCACGTGAGCGGGTCTTGGAATCCTGCGTGGATGCCTCCACGCTCACCCGGGCGGAGCGAACGTCACCGCAAGGAGTGTTCGAACCGAACAGACGGCGATCGGGGGATCTCATTGAGCGCGGCTCGCACGACAAGGACCTGCAGTGCGGAGGAGAGGTCGAAGCGAAAGTTGCGGTGCTGCAGGGCGAACTCGACGGCAAGCATGCCGTTGAGCCCGCCGAATGCTCCGATGATGATCGGGACCCTCGGGTATCCGGCCGCCGTCACGGCAAGGAGTGCCAGCATGCGTATCGGTGAGCTTTCCGAGATCACGGGTGCATCGACGCGATCACGGTGGTTGCTCCCTGCCACACCGTCCCCGGTCTCCCGCTCCGGTGCAGAACTGCGATCGCACGTGTCGATGCTGAGGCCGCCCGACGCGATCAGGGCGCAACGCAGGTCGCGATCGCACGACGTCACCTCGAGACGCTACGGGTGCAGCCGACGAGCACTCACTGATGCCCCAGATCCAGGCCTGAGCAAATCAGTGCACCGGGGTGAGCGCATGGCACCTCAGCGGGCCCGCCCCGTACGGGGCGGGCCCCACGCTGCGTCCGGTCATTGTCGCTGTGTGGATCAGAGGCAGGGAGCCGAGTGCTCCGGGCGTCGTCCTCGCCCTCGCCTGTCACGTCGCAGAGTTCTCGGACTCCGTGGGTCCCGGACTCATGCCCAGGCCGCGCCACCCATGCGGAAGGGATCCCGTCCCCAGCCTCGCCGGCGTCCGTACCGCTTCCTCCCACGCGGGGACTCCTCGTCCTCGGCGGTCTTCCGATTGCGACCGTCGGGTCGCTCGCGGGGCTCGTCGCCCTCGTCGGGCCGACCCCAACGGTCCTCCTTGCGCTCGCCGTCCCAGCGGGGATCCTCGCTGTCCCAGCGATGCCCGCGGTCGCGGTGTCCTCTGCCCTCCCCGCGGCGGGGTCCGTCACCACGGCGGGGACCGCCGCCACGTGGGCCGTGGGGTCCCGGTTCGCCGTCGGAGTCGATGAGTGCCTGGGAGACCTTCCCAGCCAGGCGCGCGAGTTCAGCGCGCTCGGCGTCGTCGAGTACGTCGAAGGGGTCGCCCTCGTTCGCACCGGAGCGTGCGGCCTCCTCGGCAGCACCCCGTCCCTCGGCGGTCAGGCTGACCAGGGTGGAGCGGCGGTCGCTCTCGTCACGCTCCCGGGAGACGAGGCCGGCGTGCTCGAGCTTGCCCAGCAGCTCGCTGAGTGACTGGGGTCGGACTCCGAGCAGGTAGGCGAGGTCCTTCTGCCCCAGCGGCTCGCGAAGGGCGAGCAGTGCGAGGACCCGACCCTGTCCGATACGGGCGCTGCGTCCGTGCCTCCCGGAACGGGTGATGTGCTCGTGGCGCATGAGCAGGCGTCCCAAACGCATGACGGAGCGGGAGAGGGAGTCGGCGTCCGGGCCTCCGGGGACCTCTGGGACGTCTGGGATCTCCGGAACCTCAGGGGGCTCCGGGGGCTGAGGGCTGTCCGGCCGTTCTGCCTGTTCGAAGGCGTCGGGCCCGCGGCCCCGATCGGTGTTCATGTTGTCGTCCATCTCTGGACCTCCTAAGTGTGTAGGTACCTGATCAATATATGTAGGTACCTGAGTATCTGTCAAGGGGACGCCCGGCCGGGCTGGGTGACCGTGGTGCCCGGCACCCGGTGTCGGCGCAGCCCTGTCGACCTTGCAGGTTGTGGTCGGAGCCTGCCACCAGGTGCGACCAGAGCGAGCTCCGGGTCCGAGCGGTCGGCCCTCCCCGGCTCCGGCTCCGGCTCCTTCCAGCAGTCACGCGAGATGTCCGCAGCCTCCTGCTCGACCTGGTCGAGCGTCTCCCCGGACGCGCCCACGGACCCGGGAGCTCTGCATGCCACCCGCGACATCGTGGCCTTCGCCGTCGTCCTGCGTCACAGGTGACACTGCCAGGTGGAGGCGGATTCGCCGTCAGACCCCACACGACCACGACGGATGATCGACACTGTCGGCCATACTGGGAGCCGTCGCCCGATTGGACCAGCCGGGCGGCAGAAGGCCCCAGACTCCGCTGAACAGAGAGAACCGATGGCACGAGACGATGATGACCAAGCGGTCACGCCCTCGTGCCGGGAGCTCGCCGACGACTTGAGGCTCCTCGCGAAGGAGGCCGATGACCTGGGCTTCGAGGAGATTGCGTCCCTGCTCAATCGATGTGCATTGAACGCTGCCCACGGCAGCACGAGCAGCGTCCGGCTTCGCGATGACATGCTGTGGATCCTCCAGCTGCTTCGGGAGGGCCCGTCGACACTCTCGGACACGTACTTCGTCGGTGCGGATGGACACGTTGATGGACAGAGGACACTTGCCTTCCAGGAGCTCATCGCCCGGGTCCGGAGGCGTGCTCGTCGGATGCTGAGCCTCCGGGACCAGTGCATGTACTGGTGGCGCGTGACACGGGGCAGGCCGCTCGTTCTCCACCCCCCGCCTCACTGAACCCGCGTCAA
>JBQEKJ010000079.1:0-3867 GCA_052103835.1 Pauljensenia sp. | reverse complement strand
GGGTGGAACCGTGAGGAT
This sequence comes from Pauljensenia sp., assembly GCA_052103835.1. Taxonomy (GTDB): domain Bacteria; phylum Actinomycetota; class Actinomycetes; order Actinomycetales; family Actinomycetaceae; genus Pauljensenia. The sequence continues at coordinate 3,849 of JBQEKJ010000079.1, read as the reverse complement.
CATCGGGCCCGTCCTGTCAGGACAGCTGCCACCATTCCGGGTACACCGACCGGACAGGTCTCGACGCAGGATGCTGCGGACCTCACTGTGAGAACAGGACGGACTTGGAGCCCAGATCAGAGCGGACTTCGACCCTGGAACAGAGCGGACTTCGCCGGGGAGGGGGGAGGGAGGGGTCAGTCGGTCTCGGTGCCGGGAAGTGGGGCGGGGGTCGTGTCCCCGGATGCGAGCCAGGTCTCCAGGTCGTCGGTGACCAGGCCGACACCACGCCTGCGAACGGATTCCGACTCGGAGTTGAAGAGGTCCAGGTCTGCGCTCAGCACCAGGGCGTCCAGGGTGGGGACATCGCTCGTCGAGAGCCTGCAGCGTTCCTCACGCGTGTCCGCCACACCGGCGTCCAGCATGGCGCTGGCGCGGGCCAGCAGACGGTCGGCGCGATCGGAGGCATCGTCGATGGCCTGGTCGACGACCTGGGCGCGTGGGAGCATCTGGGCGACGCAGTCCCAGGTGCGCACGGCCCCGGAGAGTTCCGCGGACTGCTGGACCTCCTGGGGGAGCGAGGGGGCAGCCGAGTCCCCGGACTGCTGCCCGGGAGCATCCACACCCGAGTCAGCGTCGTTCCCGGAGTCACCCTCCGAGTCCCCGGACTCGCCGTCAGCCGTGCCCGAACCCGAGCCCGTCGCAGAGCCGTCCCCGGTACCCTCCCAGCCGCCGTCCAGCAGGTCCGCCCCGGACTGGGAGCTGTCGAGGAGGTCCTCCAGTCCCCAGCCCCCGTCCTCCGTGCCGGACTGTTCCAACACCCCGGACAGGCGAGAGTCGAGCAGGCCCACCTGCTCCACGCCCGCCGCGAGGTCGACGTCGTAGGTGTCGGCCAGGTGCTGGGCGGAGGCCAGACGTCCCAGGGCCGCGGACGCCAGCAGGCGCGCGTCGGGCCCCTCGATGTCGGCGTCCGTGGCCGCGAGGAGGTCCCGGCGGGCCGACAGCGCCATCCAGGTCGCGAACTCCCCGACCTCCAGTGGTGCGTCCGCCACGGCTGCCGGTGACTCGGCCCCCTCTGGGGTTGCGCCGTTCCAGGGGTCCCACACTCCCCCCAGCGCCTCCAGACGTGCCGTCGAGTCGGAGGCGATCCCTTCCAGGACCTCCCGACAGGACTCGCACGCCGTGGCCTTGGCCGAGAGGGACTTCGCACGGGCCTGCGCCGCCGTCTCCGAGCGGGCAGCCGCGTCACGCAGCGCTGCCACCCCCGTGAGTTCAGGCAGGTCGCCGGGTGACGCCTCGAAGCGGAGGTCGCACCCGGTCAGTGACGCGGCCGTGCACACGGCCACCAGGCCGACCAGGGCCGCCCTCGTACGTCGGGACGCCCCGGGAGCGGGGAGGGAACCCGAGGGGGAACGGCGGTCGGGAAGAGGGGAGGACTGCGGGATCACCACCGAATCATCCCACGGGGCTGCGGCTACGATGGTTCCCACTGCCGTGTCGTCCAGATGAAGGAGCCATTGTGGCCGCCCCCCGTGAATCCGCAGCACTGCGGCGCCTGCTCGAGGGCGTGGTCACCGAGGCCGGCCTCGCGCTGGACTCCGTCGTCGAGCTCCACCAGAACGGGTCCGCTGTCGTCCGCGTGATCGTCGACGTCACCGGTGACGAGGGCGAGGTGGATTCAGACACACTTGCCGCCGTCTCCCGCGCGGTCTCGAAGGCCATGGATGCTGCGGATCCCGTCGCCGGTGAGTACCTGCTGGAGGTCTCCACCCCCGGCGCGGAGCGGGAACTGACCCTTCCGCGCCACTGGCGTCGGGCCCTGGGGCGTCTGGTGCGCATCAAGCTGCGAGAGGGCGGCGCACTGACGGGGCGACTGGTCGGGGTGGACGAGGGCACCGTGACGGTGGAGGTCGACGGTCAGCCGACTACGATCGCACTGGAAAACGTGAAGAAGGCGCGCCCGCGCGTCGAGTTCGGTTCGGAGGAGTGAGTCGACCGTGGAAATCGACATGACGGCACTGCGCATGGTGGAGCAGGAGAAGGGCGTTCGGCTCGAGACGCTCGTGGACGCCATCGAGGAAGCACTGCTGAAGGCCTACCACAACATCCCCGGAGCCATCTCCCAGGCACGTATCGAGATCGACCAGCGCACCGGTCGCGTCACCGTGATGGCCACGGAGGAGGATGAGGAGGGCAACCCCATCGGGGAGTTCGACGACACCCCCTCCAACTTCGGACGCATCGCCCAGACCACCGCGCGTTCGGTGATCATGCAGCGCCTGCGCGACGCCGACGACGCCCGGGTCCTGGGGGACTTCGCCTCCAAGACCGGCAAGGTCGTCACCGGAATCGTCCAGCAGGGGCGTGAGGGCCGGGTCACACTGGTCAAACTCACGGACGACTTCGAGGCCGTGCTGCCCGATTCGGAGAAGGTCCCCGGTGAGGAGTACCGCCATGGTGACCGCATCCGTGCCTACGTGATCTCGGTGGAGCGCACCGAGCGAGGCGCGCGGATCACCTTGTCGCGTACACACCCGGGTCTGGTGCTCGGCATCTTCGAGCGTGAGGTGCCCGAGATCCAGGAAGGTCTGGTCGAGATCAAGGCGATCGCCCGTGAGGCCGGTCACCGCACCAAGATCGCGGTGACCGCCACCCGCGAGGGCGTCAATGCCAAGGGGGCCTGCATCGGCCCCATGGGCTCCCGCGTGCGCAATGTCATGACGGAGCTGGGCGGGGAGAAGATCGACATCGTCGACTGGTCCGCGGACCCCGCGCGCTTCGTCGCCAACGCACTCTCCCCGGCGCGCGTGACCCGTGTGGTCGTCCATTCCGTGGAGAACCGGACGGCCACCGCGGTCGTGCCCGACTTCCAACTCTCCCTGGCCATCGGCAAGGAGGGGCAGAACGCCCGTCTGGCGGCGCGGCTGACGAACTACCACATCGACATCCACTCCGACACCGAGACCGGGGACGATGTGCACGCCTCGCGTTCCTCCATGCCGGACGACGTGACGAGTCGCTCACGCACCTCCGACGAGTGAGTGTGGTGGCCTCCGCTACACTGGACGGGTTGTCGCATCACACCGCAGGAAGGGCGCGGACCCGGGACCATGTCCCCGGCCCGGTGCGCACCTGCGTCGGATGCGGCAGGCGTGTGGCTCGTGCGGACCTGGTCCGCATCGTCGCCACGGACGGGTCCGCAGAAGTGGATCCGAGGAGCGACCGTCCCGGTCGGGGCGCCTGGGTCCATCCGGACCTGCGGTGCATCGAGAGGGCTCACTCCCGCAGGGCCTTGGTCCGCGCACTCCGCATCCCCCACGACGTGGGGGAAGAGGTGTGGGCCGAACTTGCGGGACTGGTCGCCACTGTCAGCGACGCGCACAGCGCGTCGGACAACGAGTGATGGAAGCGGGTTGGAAGCCGATGGGCACCCGATGAGTACCCAGCGATGAGCTGCCAGCAAGACAAGTGACCCCGTCTCCGGTTCGGAGGCGGATCCGAACAGGAGAAACGTGGCAAAGTTGCGTGTCCACGAGCTCGCCAAGGAGCTCGGAATCACCAGCAAGGAACTCTTGACGCATCTGCGCGAGAACGGTGAGTTCGTCAAGGCGTCAGGATCGACGCTGGAACCCCCCGTCGTCCGCACAGCGCGCGAGCACTACGCCGCTGCCGCCCCGAAGAAGGCGGAGTCGGCATCGAAGAGAAAGCCTTCGCCGAAGAAGCCGGGCCCGGCCGTACCAGCCGCGCCCCACAAGACCGAGGAACCGGCGACCCCCTCCGCGGGGACGACGCCCTCACAGGCCCCCGAGTCGCATGCGACCTCGGAGAAGCCCCATGTCCCCGGAGAGTCGGACACCTCGGCTCACCACG
>JBQEKJ010000078.1:0-8981 GCA_052103835.1 Pauljensenia sp. | reverse complement strand
GAGGACTGCCGGTCCGGCTCATCCTGGCCGGGCTCGTGCTGGGCCGACTGCGTCGGCTCCGCCCCGGCCGAGTCCGCGACGAAGACGGCTGCGGTGGCCACCGTCCCCAGGTCCACCTCGTACGAGGGCGTCTCCCCATCCCCGACCGGTGTGGCGGCAGGTGTCTGCGCCCGTGGTGCCCATGAGGCGGGTGGCGTCACCCGCACCCGTGTGGTCCCGATCGCACCGCTGCGCCGCACGACCTGGAGCGTGGCATCCAGCACCACCCCACAGGTCTCCAGGTGGTGGAGCATGTCGGAGCTGGAGTCCGAGATGCGCACGACCGTGGCGGTCTCACCCTCCCCCAGGGCGTCCACGGCATGCATGGGTGGGGCGAACCAGGTCCCGTCCGCGGCCGGGATCGGGTCGCCGTGGGGATCACGCAGGGGGTATCCGAGGGAGCGATCGAGGTGCTCCAGGAGGGTGTCGGAGACCGCGTGCTCGAGGATCTCCGCCTCGCGGTGGACCTCGTCCCACTCGAAGTCGAGCCTCTCGTGGAGGTAGGTCTCCAGCAGACGGTGGCGGCGCACCATGGCCACCGCCGCTGCCCGACCCTGGGGGCTGAGGTGCACCTTCTGATAGGGCTCGTGGGTCACGAGACCCTGGTCGGTGAGTCGTCGCACCGTCTCGGAGGCCGTGGAGGCGACGACGCCCATGCGTGCGGCGAGGTCCGTGATGGAGATGCCCTCGTCCGCCCACTCCTCGGCGGCGTAGACGACCTTGAGGTAGTCCTGGGTGACGGAGGAAGCCGCCACCGTGGCGTGGTGACCACCCGCGCCGCCCTCGTCGGGGACGCTCGTCCCCGTTGACCTGTGTGCCATTGCGTCCCTCCAGCCCGTGACCCGACCAACTGTAGTCGGCCCGGGGCCCGACTCCCGTGACGCGCACGGTCCGGGTGCCCTCTGCCGCGGGCGCGTCAGGGATTGGGAGGAACGGGCGCTGGCTGCCCGCCGGGTGTGCGGGGGGCGCGCGCCGACCGGTGTGTGGCGCACAGCCCACCGCACCCTTTTGCCACGGGCGTGCGCGCGGAGTACAGTTGACTCCCGTCGCAAGACGCGCGCCATTAGCTCAATTGGCAGAGCAGCTGACTCTTAATCAGCGGGTTGGGGGTTCAATTCCCTCATGGCGCACAGTTCCGGACCCGGCCACGGGTGTGGAACCCGGCGCCATTAGCTCAATTGGCAGAGCAGCTGACTCTTAATCAGCGGGTTGGGGGTTCAATTCCCTCATGGCGCACCCATTGCCGAAGGCGGCGGGAATGGATTCGAGACCCCAACGGGTCACCCAGACCACTCCTCACAGCCGGAGGCCCGATGCGCCGCCTGACGCGACACGAACAGGAACTTCTCGACGCCATTGAACGTCAGCTGACATCCCGGCGTCACTCCGTCGTCACCGACGACATCATTGACCAGGCTTCCCACCTCGTCCGGGCCATGACCGATCCCCGCCCCCAGTTGCAGGAGGTCATCGGACCTGTCTGCGCGACTGCGGACGTGGTGGCATGGCTCGGGATCTCACGCCAGGGCATCAACAAAGCGGTGAGGGAGAATCGGATGCTCGCCGTCCAGTCCCCCTCGACCACGTGGTTCTACCCCACCTGGCAGCTCCTCGACGACCACTCGGTCGTTCCCCAGATGTCCCAGGTCCTGGGACGCCTCACCGACAGGGTCGACCAGCTCGTGGCCGCCCAGTGGTTCCAGGTTCCCAATGACTCCCTCAGGGGGGTGACCCCCGCGCAGTGGATGCTCGAGGGTCGTGACCTGCATGACGTGGTCGGCGCGGCGGAGGCCTTCGCCTCCGCGCAGTCCCGTCACCCCAGCGACCGTCCCCTCTACGACCCGGAGATCCTCACCGCCTCACGCTGAGGGCGATCCATCGGCCCCGCCACCCCGGATCCTTCCGGAGTGGCGGGGCCGTGTCCGTCTCAGGCGTCCAGCCCCAGGTCCCGGTGCAGACGGAGGACGTGCCCGGTGGCCTTGACGTTGTACTGGGCCAGGGACACGGTTCCGTCGGGGGCGACGACCACCGTGGAGCGGATGACACCCTCGTAGGTGCGTCCGTAGTTCTTCTTCTCCCCCCAGGCCCCCCACTGCTCCAGGACCTCGTGGGTCGGGTCGGAGGCCAACGGGAAGTTCAACCCCTGCTTCTCCGTGAAGTGCTCCAGTGCGGGCAGTTTGTCGGGACTGATACCGACCACCGTGTACCCGGCCGCCTTGAGCGTGTTGAGGTTGTCGCGGAAGTCGCAGGCCTCGGTGGTGCACCCCGGCGTCGATGCCTTCGGGTAGAAGTAGACGATGACTCCCTTGTCGGACCCGGCCACCAGGTCGGACAGGGTCACGGTGCCCTGGGTGGACTCGAGGGTGAAGTCGGGGGCGGTCTGGCCCGCTGTGAGTGTGCTCATGCCCCCATCCTCCCACCGGGGAGCCGCCCGGTCGCGGGGACACTGTGGGCCCACTGCACCGGGAATGGATGACTCCCCCGACCGAGGCGGCGGTCAGGGGAGTCAGTGCGCTCGAAGCATTGCCATCGACTCCGTTGTCGCACGAATTCAAGTGTATACCTATGCGTACCAGCTGATACTCGGAGGGTGGGCGCGCGTCGGGTCCGGGAACCGGTGCCCGGAGGAGACGGATGTGCGGGCCCGCTCCGCCCAGCGGACCCGCACCTCGAGACTACGTGGTCCGACCAGGGCGTGTGTTCACCCGGCAGGACTGTCGAACAGCTCACCTTCCGGGACCTGCGTCTGCCCTACACTCGACGGCGGCCGGTGCGTCCCGCGCCCGCCGATCACCGGTTGCCGGTCGCCCGTCCCCCGGGTGCTCCGGGAAGTGGAGGGCACAGTGCACACAGTTCGAAGCGGTCCCTCCGTTCGGCACGAGGGACTCGTGCGCGCCGGGACCACCAGCTGGTCACTGCTGGGCGTCATCGCCCTCGTCCTGGTCGCTGCGGCAACGGTCTCCAGCCTGAGTGGGATCCTCATCCCCCTGGTCGTGGCGGTCATCTTCGGAGCGGTCCTCGAACCGCTCATCTCCTGGCTGGTCCACCTCCGTGTCCCGCGTGCCCTGGCAGCCGCTGTCGGGCTCCTGGTCACCGTGGTCGCCCTCGTCGGCCTCGTCGGCCTCGTCGCCTGGGGGTTCATCGGGCAGCTCCCCCAGATCTCCCACCAGCTCGGCGCCGGCTGGGAGCGGGCTGCCGTGTGGGCGCGGTCCCTGGACATCGAGGCCGCGTCCCTCTCCCGGGTGCGCTCCACCCTCCACGACGCCGCACCCCAGGCCGGGATGGGGGTGCTGGGAGCCCTGGCCCGCACACTCTACGGCCTGGTCACCCTGGGGATCGGGTCCTTCTTCGGGCTCTTCTTCCTCTTCTTCTTCCTCAAGGACGGACACCTGTTCCCGGCGTGGCTGGCGCGCGTGACCGGGCAGGACGCGGAGGTGCTCGGACAGGTCGACGGGCACGTGCGCTCGTCCCTGCGCGGCTACTTCAGGGGGACCGCCCTCACGGCACTGCTGACGGGCCCGATCTTCGCTGTGCCCCTGCTGGTCCTGCGGATCCCGCTGGTGGTCCCGATCCTCATCCTGTACTTCTTCCTGTCCTTCATCCCCTTCGCGGGGGCGTGGATCACCGGTGTCTTCGCGATCCTCATCGCCTTCGGGTCCGGTGGTCCCGTTGCCGCGCTCGTCGTCGCACTCAGCCTCCTCGTGTCCAACGGGACGATCCAGAGCGCCGTCAGCTCCTGGGCGCTCGGTTCGACCCTGCGGATGCACCCGGTCATGGTGCTGCTGGCCACTCTCATCGGAGGCGTCTACGCCGGGATCCTCGGCATGGTGCTGGGAGCCCCGCTGCTGGCTGCGGTGCGCACCTCGGTGGCCGGCCTGCGTGCCCCGGCGTCCGACGCTGAGCGACCGGTCCCGGCTGTGTCGGCGGTGATTGCCGCTGGACCGGAGGGCTCGGCACCTGAGGACACCGAAGAGCCAACACCCTCGTGAGAAGGAGGCCCGGGTGCGCGGGAGGGGACTCGAACCCCCACGTCATAGACACTGGAACCTAAATCCAGCGCGTCTGCCAATTCCGCCACCCGCGCGCGAGGACCCATCCTAGCGAGTCCTACCATGGTCGGGTGATCCATTCCTTCTCACTGGTCCCAGCCGCCTATGTCTTCCTGCTGCGGGAAGCCGGTCCCAGGACGGAGGTGCTCCTCCAGCTGCGTCGCCACACCGGGTACATGGACGGCCACTGGGCCGCCGGCATTGCCGGCCACGTGGAGGCGGGTGAGTCCGTCTTCGGGACCGCCATCCGGGAAGGCCGCGAGGAGCTCGGGGTGGAACTCTCCCCCTCCGACCTCCAACCTCTCACCGGCATGCACCGCACCAACGGTGGCACCACTCCCCTGGAGCAGCGTGTCGACTGGTTCTTCTCCTGCCGTCACTGGCAGGGCGAGCCCCGCATCATGGAACCCGACAAGGACGACGGCCTCGCCTGGTTCGCCCTCGGACACCTGCCCGAGCTGGTTCCGCCCCATGAGCGCAAGGTCCTCGATGCCCTCCATGCGGGCTCCGTCCCGGCGGTCATGACCTTCGGCTGGGACCCCGGGGAGCACATCGAGGCGTACCGGGTCGCGCTCCCCCACTGACGCAGCCTGCCACGGTGCGCCGGGGCAGGGCCGGGCGCCGCTCCCGCTCGTCCCCGGTCCCCGCCGCACTCAGTCCAGGACCGTGCCGACGGGAGCTGCAACAGCCGGGTCGCCCTCGTGGACCTCGGTGCGCGAGGCCGTCCACATGGTTGCGCCCACGAACACCCCACCCCCCACCACATTGCCCACCAGCACCGTGGCGAGGTTGCGCCCGGCCTCCGCGAGCGTCGCCCCCGGGACCCCGTGAACGATCCCCAGGGCGAAGGTCGTCATGTTCGCCACCACGTGCTCCATGCCCGAGGCGACGAAGGCCGCCATGCACCACGCCATGAGGACCATCTTGGCGACGTCGTTGTCGGTGCGGGTCACCGACCACATCGCCAGGCACACCAGCACATTGCACAGGATCGCGCGGAAGAAGAGCTCGACGGTGGTCTTGTGGGCCTTGGCGGCGACCACTGCGGCCAGTGCCTCACCGGGCACTGTGCCGTCGGCCATGATGCCACCTCCGCGCACCAGGAGCGCCAGGACGACCGCGCCGGCCAGGTTGCCCAGCAGCATGAGGGCGAAGGTTCGTGCTGCCGGACCCCATTCCACGGCGCGTTCCCGCAGGCCGATTGGCAGGATCATCATGGCCGAGGTCGCGAGTTCCCCTCCGGCGAAGACCACCAGGATCAGTCCGATGCCGAACACACCGCCCTCGACCAGGGGCGACCAGGCGGAGCCCTCCAGACGCAAGGGCCCACCGGCGGTGAGCATGAAGATGTCCGCCAGGCCGATGAAGGCGCCCGCCATCATGGCGGCGACGAAGTAGTTGGCGGGGCGCAGGGCGCCGCGGGTCTTGTGGCGGGCGGCGGCGGACTGCGCCGCGACGTTCTCCGGGAGGGTCAGCACCCCGGAATCATCCCCGATCCGGACACCCGGCCGCCATCCACACCCGGGGCACGATGCCCTCCGTCACGAGGGGCGCGTCACAGGAAGGACGAGGGCGGCCCGGGGTCGTGACCTCAGTCCCGGTGGGCGACGGCATGTGCAGTCGTAGCGCTTCCCGCCCCGATCCACTGCGTGTCGTGCCCCGAGTGCACATCCCGTCGCCGTGCCGAGGTGATCGTCGCCTCGGCCAGGACGCGGGTGCCGCGGTAGAGCACCAGGGACTGCCCTGCGGCCACCCCGCGCACGGGGGCTGCCAGGTCGACCTCCAGGCCACCCTCCCCGGTGCGCACGGCGGCCACCACGCACGGCGTTCCGTGGGCGCGCACCTGCACGGTGAGCACCCCGTCGGGGACCTCGCACAACCTGCGTCCCGCCATCTCCGCCCCGAAGGCCGACGTCGCCGCGGCATCGACGGTCAGTGCGTCCCCGACGAGCAGCACGGGGTCGGCACAGGTGATCCGGTCCACGCTCAGCAACGTGGCGGCACCGACGACCACCGTGTTGGACTCCGGTCGCGTCTCCAGCACGTAGCGCGCCTGCCCGTCGGGGGCGGGGTCACCCAGGTGGAGTCCCCGGCGCTGTCCGACGGTGAAGTTCCAGTACCCGCCGTGCTCCCCCACCACGCGACCCTCAGTGTCCACGACCGCACCCGGGGACTCGCCGAGGTGGCGGCGCAGGAAGCCACGCGTGTCGCCGTCGGGGATGAAGCAGATGTCGTAGGAGTCGGGCTTGGTGGAGACCCCCAGTCCCAGGCGCTCGGCCTCGGCGCGCACCCAGGCCTTCGAGGGCGCATCCCCCAGCGGCAGGAGGACCCGGGAGAGCTCCTCGCGTCCCATGACGGCCAGCACGTAGGACTGGTCCTTGGCCTCATCCACCGCCCGGTGGAGCTCCGGGCCACGGGGGCCGGCGACGATGCGCGCGTAGTGGCCCGTGCACACCGCGTCGAAGCCGAGTGCCCGGGCACGTTCAGCCAGCTCCCGGAACTTCACGAACTCATTGCAGCGCACGCAGGGGTTGGGGGTGTGGCCCGCGCGGTACTGCTCGACGAAGTCGGTGATGACCGTCTCCTCGAACTCCTCTGCCAGGTCCCACACGTAGAAGGGGATGCCCATGACCTCCGCGGCACGCGCGGCGTCCCCGGCGTCCTCCACGGAGCAGCACCCGCGTGACCCGATCCTGCAGGCCTGGGGCTGCGAGGACAACGCCATGTGCACACCGACCACCTCGTGGCCGGCTGCGACAGCCCGCGCGGCTGCGACAGCGGAGTCCACCCCACCCGAGAGTGCCGCCAGGACCCTCATGCCCGGACCTCCTGGGCAGTCGCCCCGCCGAGCGGCGCGGACGGGGCAGCCGCACGCCCGGCACGCACACGTTCCCCGTCACTGCCGTGGTCCCGCCCGTCCAGGGCTCTCCCGGCCGCGAGTGCCGCGGGCAGGGCGGCGACCAGGGCATCGACGTCATCGGTGGTCGTGGAGTCCCCCACGGAGACCCGCAGCACGCCCAGCGCCTCGCGCTCACTGCGCCCCATGGCCAGGACGACCGTGGAGGGGCGCGTGACACCGGCGTGGCAGGCGGAACCGGCGGAGACCATGACGCCCGCGGCGTCCATGGCCATGAGCACCGCCTCGGGGTGGGCGGTGTCCAGGCTCAGGTGCAGGATCGAGGGCGCGGTCGCGGTGTCGGGCCCGATCGTGGGCCGCACGCCCCGCGGCAGCCCGGCGAGCAGGCGGTCGGTGAGCACCCGCGTCCACTCCCGGGTGCGTCCCCGCTGGGCGACGACCTCCTCCAGCGCTGCTGCCAGGGCCACGGCACCTGCCACGTCGACGGTGCCCGAACGCAACCCGCGCTCCTGGCCTCCCCCGGGGCGGTCACCCTGCAGGGGCACTCCGCGGCGCACCAGCAGTGCGCCGGTGCCCACGGGTGCGCCGAGCTTGTGTCCACCCACCGTCATGAGGTCCACGCCCAGCGCGTGGAAGTCCACGTCCAGGGTGGTGAGTGCCTGGGCTGCGTCGGTGTGCACCAGCGCGCGGGATGCGCCCGCCCCGGCATCGAGAGGGGCCCTGTCCCCGTGCGCGGCCAGGGCATCGACGAGGGCGGCCACGGGCTGCACGGTCCCCACCTCGGAGCACACGAGTGCGAGTGAGGCCAGTGCGATGCGGGGCTCCGAGCCAGCCAGTGCCACGGGGTCCACCACGGACACGCCGTCGGGTCCGAGCGGCAGCAGGTCCCAGTGGAACCCCTGGGCCTCCAGCACACTCAGCTGGGAGCCGACCGCGTCGTGCTCGACACGCGAGACCAGCACATGGGTCCGACGTGGGTCCCGCCCTCGTGAACCCCGCGCGCCACCGGCGACGGCCAGGGCATCGGCCTCCGTCGCCCCGGAGGTGAGGACCACCTCGGCACGCTCGGCACCCAGCGCGGCCCCGATGCGTTCGCGCGCCTCCTCCAGGAGCAGACGCGCAGCCCGTCCCCCCGCGTGCAGTGCGGCAGGATTGCCGGGCACGTCGCGCAGGGCGCGCGTGGTCGCCACCCAGGCCTCCAGGGCCGACTCCCGCACGGGGGAGGTCGCGGCGTGGTCCAGGTAGTGATGGTGGGGCAGGCAGCTCATGGTGCGTTCATCCCTCGGCGTTCAGTCCCCGACACCCGCTGCACGCAGGGCTTCGATGGCCCGGGGGATGACCTCGAAGAGGTCCCCGACGACGCCGAAGTCCGCGATCTCGAAGATGGGGGCGTCCGGGTCGTCGTTGACGACGACGATGTGCTGCGCGGACTGCATGCCCACCGTGTGGTGGACCGCACCGGAGACACCCAGTCCGATGTAGAGCTTCGGCGCCACCGAGACGCCGGTCTGACCGATCTGGATGGCGCGCGGCACCCAGCCCTCGTCCGAGGCCACGCGGGTGGCGCCCACGGCGCCCCCGAGCAGGTCGGCGAGCTCCTCGACCAGGGAGAAGTCCCCCTCGGTCCCGCGTCCCCCGACCACCACGGTCTGGGCGTCTCCCAGGGACACCCGCCCGGTCCCGGTCTGCTCGAGGGAGGAGACCACGCGGACCGCGAGCGCCTCGGGTGAGTACTCCACCGCGACGGGCACGACCTCCGGCCGGGTGGCCTCCGCGGCGTCCTGGGCCTCCAGGCTGGAGGGACGCACGGCGATGACGGGCATGCCGCGGGTGACGTGGAACCTCGTGGTCCAGGAGCCCGCCAGCGCGGACTTGCGGGCCTGGAGCTCACCGTCGGCGACCTCCACGGATGTCACGTCCACGGCGGCCCCGGAGCTGAGCTGGGCAGCGAGGCGGGCCGCGACCTCACGACCGCGGTAGTTGGAGACGCACAGGGTGGCCCCGGCCCCGGGGACCTGCCCCAGGCTGGCGCGCAC
>JBQEKJ010000077.1:0-9007 GCA_052103835.1 Pauljensenia sp. | reverse complement strand
TCCACCCGACAGGGTTCTCCCTGGCGCGCCGTCGCCATACCCCTGGCCTTCCAGAACACCTCGACACCCGCGGGGGTGATGACCATTGCCCTGCCCCTGACGGACGTGCAGCGCACCCTGGCCAACACTGCCGCCTACTTCACCCTGTCCTCGGTCGTCATCGTCGCCGCGGGTGGAGTGCTGGGGCACTACCTGGTGCGCCGCTCACTGTCCCCGCTGCGCAGCATCGAGTCCGTGGCCGGCCAGATCGCTGCCGGTGACCTCACCCAGCGCATCGAGCCCGAACCCCCCACCACGGAGGTCGGCTCCCTGGCGCTGTCACTGAACACCATGCTCACCCAGGTCGAACAGTCCTTCGAGGCCCGCGAACGCTCCGAGCGCCGCATCCGTCGCTTCGTCTCCGATGCCTCCCACGAACTGCGCACCCCCTTGGCCGCCATCCGCGGCTACGGCGAGCTGTATGCCATGGGGGGAGTGCCACCCGAGCGCACCGCGGAGGTCATGGGACGCATCCGCTCCGAGGCCACCCGGATGGGCACACTCGTGGAGGACCTGCTCACCCTGGCTCGCCTGGACGAGGGCCGGGCGTTGACGCCCACCGACGTGGACCTGGTGAAGATGGCGGACAATGCCGCCTTCGACCTGCAGGCACTCGACCCCAGCCGCCCGGTACGGGTGACCTCCCTGGCAGGACGCCACCCCCCGATGACCCTGGTGGTCTGCGCCGACCGGGACCGGATCCAACAGGTGTTCACCAACCTGGTCGGCAACATCGACCGCTACACACCCGAGGGATCGCCGGTGGAGTTGGCGTTGGGGACCTCGGGCGGAGCTGCTGTGGTCGAGTTCCGCGACCATGGGCCGGGAATCGCGACCGAGGACCACGACCGTGTCTTCGAACGCTTCTACCGTTCCGACAACTCCCGGGCCCGTTCCCTGGGGGGGTCCGGTCTGGGCCTGTCCATCGTCGCCGGGATCCTCGCCGCACACCATGGAAGCGCGAAGCTGACCCGAACCCGCGGTGGTGGGCTCACCGTACGCATCGAGCTGCCCCTCGGCACCGCCCCGGCCCAGGAAGCCACCGCAGGTCAGGACGGTGACAATGGCGACGGGGCCGCAGAAGCCGTGCCACCCCTGGGGACCGGACAGGCCGAACCGACGACACCCCCGGATGTGCGTACCGCGGAAGCGCCCGCGCCGGGCGGAGCCATGGAGCCCACCACGCCAGCGGCACAGTCGGACACCCAGTCGGGACCCGGCACACAGGGCCCCGTGGGTGAGGACCACCACGCATCGTGACTCCCGGGGGGCATCCGGCTAGCATGTGTCGGTAATGTCCCCCAGCAGGAGCGTGGATCACATGGGTGCTGAAGCACCTCAGTGGCTCTTCGGTTCGTTCGTCGAGGCCATGCGGGAGATCGGTGCCACCGCACCCGTTCCGGACCTCGAGGCCGAGGCCCGCGACCTCCTCAAGCGCTGGACCGAACCGGGACGACGTCTCCACAACGTGCGCCACCTCATCAACGTGCTGGCGCATGTCGACGAGCTCTCGGCCTCGACCCATGACCCAGACGTGCTCCGCGTGGCCGCCTGGTACCACGGGGCATTCCTCAACACCGCCGTCGAGGCGAAGCTCGCCGGCACGGAACCCGTCACCATCGCCCATCGGTGTGCCGCCCACACCTCCCAACGCCTGGAGGACCTCGGGGTCAGCGACGACGTGGCGGCCCGTGTGGGTGAACTGGTCACGACCATGGCGACCCACACCGCCTCGCGGGACGACCTGGATGCCCAGGTCCTCTCCGACGCCGACTTGGCAGCGCTGGCGGCAACCCCCCAGGAGTACAAGAAGTACCGGCAACTGCTGCGCGAGGAATACGGCCACGTCGACGACCTGACCTTCCTGCGCGCCCGCCGCCTGGTGGTGCGCCGACTGCTCTCACGTCCCGCCGTGTTCCAGTCACCCCGCGGCCGCGCCTGGGAGACGCGAGCCCGCGAGAACCTCGAGGCCGAGCTGGCCAAGGTGGACGAGGCGATCGGAAGGCTCGACCCCTCCGACAGCGCGCCGAGCGACGAGGCACACCGTGATGTGGACGTCGACGTCGCCGACGGCCCACCGCGTGCGGATCTCGGCGATGACGAGTCGATGACCTCGACCGGCACGATCATCATCCGCCGCAAGCACCTGCGGAAGAACACCGCACCCCAGACCGAGCAGGAGGAGCCACCCGCGACCACCGGGAGGCTCCCGCTGTTGACCGACGCGGAGAAGGATCATCTCCCCGACTCGGACGAGGACGACGCCTCCTCACTGGAGACGGCCATCGACGCCCTGGACGTACCGTCGCGTCCCACCGACCAGCGCTGACCCGGGCCCCGCCCACACGTCCTTCTCCCTCTCCTGCTCGACACCCTGCAGGACCCCGGAGCCGCACCACACACCCCCATCGGTCCCCGCATCCCGCATGCCTCCGGTCCCGGTCCCGGTGTCCGACCATCCCGCCCCAGACAGACGCGCCGCCGTGCCGCGGACGAGACGCCGGGACATCCACACAGGTCTCGCCGTCCACAACCAGCATCACACGAGTGCAGGTGTCCACAGGCAGCACCGCCCACCCGCCGCTGTCGCAGGAGGGGGCCTAGCCTCACCCGCAAGGTCCCAGGGAGGGACCGGACAGGAGAAGGTGGTCATGGCGATGTACGTGGTGGATCCGGAGCAGGTGGCCGCCTCGGCGGCCCGCGTGACGGCGACGGGGGAACGCATCAGGGGAGAGGTGGCGGTCATGATGGCGGACCTGGTCTCCCTCCAGGGAAGTTGGGCTGGTGTCGCTTCGGCAAGCTTCAGCGAGTGCGCCGCCCAGTGGCGCACGACCCAGGCGCAGGTCGAGGCGGCACTGGACGCGATCGGGGTTCAGCTGGCCAGCGCCGCGGGCGTCTACGCCGACGCGGAGGCCCAGTCCACATCCATGTTCCTGGGACGCTGAGGGGCGTACCCGGAAGGAGAACATGGCACAAATGTGGGTCCCCCTCCACCCCAGAAGGGTGGAGGGGGACCCACACAGGCTCTCACCAGCAGTGGAGCTGGCTGGAGAGTGGGGCGATCAGTACATGCCGCCCATGTCGTCACCGGCGCCGGCGGCCGGGGCCGGAGGCTCCGGCTTGTCGGCGACGACGGCCTCGGTGGTGAGGAACATCCCGGCGATGGAGGAGGCGTTCTGCAGAGCGGAACGCGTGACCTTCACGGGGTCGGAGATGCCCTCGGCCATCAGGTCACCGTACTCACCGGTCGCAGCGTTGAGGCCGTGTCCGGCCTCCATGCTGGCCACGCGAGCGGCGACCACGCCGCCTTCGAGACCGCTGTTCTCCGCGATCTGCTTGAGCGGGGCGGCAACAGCGATGCGCACGATGCCCACACCGGTGGCTTCGTCCCCGGTGAGGTCCAGCGCGGGCAGCGCCACGTTGGCGGCCTGGATCAGGGCGACGCCGCCACCGGCGACGAGTCCCTCCTCCGAGGCTGCGCGTGCGTTGCGGATGGCGTCCTCGATGCGGTGCTTGCGCTCCTTGAGCTCGACCTCGGTCGCAGCACCGGACTTGATGACGGCCACGCCGCCGGAGAGCTTCGCCAGGCGCTCCTGGAGCTTCTCGCGGTCGTAGTCGGAGTCGGTGTTCTCGATCTCGGCCTTGATCTGACGGATGCGTCCGTCCAGGGCGTCCTTCTCACCCGCACCGTCGACGATGGTGGTCTCGTCCTTGGACACGACCACCTTGCGGGCACGGCCCAGGACGTCCAGATCGGCGTTCTCAAGGGAGAGGCCCACTGTCTCGGAGATGACCTGACCACCGGTGAGGATGGCCATGTCCTGCAGCATCGCCTTGCGACGGTCACCGAAGCCGGGGGCCTTGACGGCCACGGACTTGAAGGTGCCACGGATCTTGTTGACGACCAGGGTGGCCAGGGCCTCGCCCTCGATGTCCTCAGCGATGATCAGCAGCGGCTTGCCGGACTGCATGACCTTCTCCAGGACCGGGAGCAGATCCTTGATGTTGGCGATCTTGGACTCGACGAGCAGCACGTAGGCGTCCTCCAGGACGGCCTCCTGACGCTCGTTGTCCGTCACGAAGTACGCCGACAGGTAGCCCTTGTCGAAGCGCATTCCCTCGGTGGTCTCCAGGGTGGTGTCGAAGGAGTTGGTCTCCTCGACGGTGACAACGCCCTCGGCACCGACCTTCTCGAAGGCCTGCGCGATGAGCTTGCCGATCTCGGGATCATTCGCGGAGATCGATGCCGTGGCGGCGATCTGGTCGTTCGTGACGACAGGCTTGCCGTCCTTGTGCAGTTGGTCGACGATGGCCTGGACGGCCAGGTCGATGCCGCGACGCAATGCCAGCGGGTTGGAGCCCGCAGCCACGTTGCGCAGTCCCTCGTGGACCAGCGCCTGGGCCAGGACGGTTGCGGTCGTGGTGCCATCACCAGCGACGTCGTCGGTCTTCTTGGCGACCTCCTTGACCAGCTCGGCGCCGATGCGCTCGAAGGGATCCTCCAGATCGATCTCCTTGGCGACGGACACGCCGTCCTTGGTGATCGTGGGGGCGCCCCACTTCTTGTCGAGCACGACGTTGCGACCCTTGGGTCCCAGCGTCACCTTGACGGTGTCGGCCAGGAGGTTGAGGCCGCGCTCCATGCCACGACGAGCCTCCTCGTCGAACTTGATGATCTTGGTCATGCTGTGTGTTCCCTTCCGCGGTGCGGATACGGAGGCCGATGCCCGCGACGGACGACCACCGCGGCGACGTTCTTGTCACGTCCCCGCGGGAGCCTCATCGGTGCTCCTGGTTGTTATCACTCTGCCTTGGCGAGTGCCAATGCAAGTCTGGCACTCTCCCCCCGGGAGTGCAAGACGGGGGTTGCGCCACTGGCGCAACCCCCGTCCCGGTCGGTCTCCGGACGACTCAGCGGAGGATGACGACCACGTCACTACCGCTCAGGTTGGTCCGTTCCGTGGTCTGGACCGTTGAGATCCCCAGCACCCGCGCGATCTCCTCCGCAGAAGGCTGCAGATCCGGATCGGCGTAGTAGACGGTGGCCACCGAAGTCGCCCAGCCTGTGGCATTGCCGGCCGTGGTCCCGGCGAAGCCCGCTTGGTTCAGCAGCGCGGCCTGCTGGGCGGCATAGCCCTGGGTACTGGTGCCGTTGAGCACGGCGATCTTGACACCATGGTCGATCTCGGGGACCGTGCTCTCACTCTCGGAGGGGGTCGGCTCCGCCGACTCGGTCTCCTGGGGCTCCGCACTCTCCTCGCCCGACTGCGCGGGCTCCGTGGTGGGTTCCCCGCTCGCGCCCCCGGACTGCGCAGGACCTGACTGGGAGGTCGTGGCATCACCGGACTCCGGCGTGATGACACCCCTCGACGTGAGGAAGTGGCTGGCTCCCCATCCGAACACGATCGCGAGGACGAGGATGAGAAGGAAGGGCAGGACGGACTTCCACTTCGACGGCTGCGGACGGTGCATGCCCACGGGCATGTCCTCCCCGGAGCGGTCGAACTCGTCCTTCGGGTACTGGTTGCTCACGGGGACAGAGTACCTGCATCGACCCTCCGGCCACTTGTGCCCCGGGGCGGGTCTCCTTGCTCGCACCCCTTCTGCACATCCTGACAGACACCGTCGCCTCCGGGCTCCCGCCCCCTTTTCTCACTGGACAGGCCCCGTCCCAGGCACCACCCGCACCGGCCAGCGGCGCGGGACCATCACGGCACTCCCGGGCCTGATCGCCCTCGTCTACTCTGGGGGCCGTGACCACGACCTCCCCGCATCCGCTGTCGGAACTGCTGGACCCCGGGTGGGCGCAGGCCCTTGCCCCCGTGGAGGGACGCGTCCACGAACTCGGCTCGATGCTGCGCGCGGAGACCGCCGCGGGCAACGGGTACCTGCCTGCGGGCACCGACGTGCTGCGCGCCTTCACCTATCCTCTGGAGCAGGTCAAGGTGCTCATCGTCGGCCAGGACCCCTACCCCACACCCGGTCACGCCATGGGCCTGTCCTTCTCGGTGGCCCTTGGGGTCGCGCCACCGCGCTCCCTGCAGAACATCTTCACCGAGCTGGTCAATGACCTCGGCGTCCCGCGCCCCACCAGCGGGGACCTGACACCCTGGTCGCAGGAAGGTGTGTGCCTGCTCAACCGTGTCCTCACGGTGCGGGCCGGAGCCCCGGGCTCCCACCGGGGTCGCGGCTGGGAGGAGGTCACGGACCGGGCGATCGACGCACTGGTCACCCGCGACCGACCGCTGATGGCAATCCTGTGGGGGCGGGACGCGCAGGCCCTGCAACCCCGCCTCGGCGACACGCCGGTGGTGAGATCCCCCCACCCCTCTCCCCTGTCGGCACGTCGCGGGTTCTTCGGCTCCCGGCCGTTCTCGAGGGCGAATGAGCTGCTCGTGGCCCAAGGGGCGTCGCCGGTGGACTGGCGCCTGCCCTGAGGCGCACCGCCGAGCCCTGCCCGCTGGTCCACGACCCATGACCCACGTGGGCGGGCCTGCCGGGCGTAGTTCGCGACGTCTGCCGACACCCACGGCTACAACCCCGGCTGAACCCGACCCCTCCCCGGGGACCCGGAACATGGAGCCACCTGCGAGACTCGAACTCGCGACCGTCCGCTTACAAGGCGGGTGCTCTACCAACTGAGCTAAGGTGGCGGGCCCCCACAGTGTGCCACGGCACCCGCAGGGTCTCCGAATCGTCGGCCGCGCGACCGACCGACGGTGACCGGAGGTCTCCGCCTCCGGGTGCCCTCACTTCGCGGTGACGCCCATCCCGGTCATGATCGTCTCGAAGACCGCGTCCGCCGAGCTGCCGGTCAACTTGATGACGGTGGTGCCGTCCTTGACGAACTCCGGGGTGCCGAACTCCTCAGGGTCGCGCCCGTCGAAGGACTTGGACGTCCAGGTGTTCGTCGTCGTCGCGAGGTAGGCATCGACGGAGTTCTGCGTGAAGGTGGACACGACATCGGCGGGGACACCCGCCTCGGTGGCGATCTGGGCGACCTGCTCGGTGGACCTGTCGAGGTCATAGATCACGGTGCCGTTGCCCGCGTTGTACTGGTCCGCGAAGTAGGCGAGCAGTGCGTGGTGGAAGGCCACCCAGTGCTCGGGATCCTTCTGCGCGACGATCAGGGAGGCCGTCGTCGCCGGCTTCTGGTAGGGCGCTCCTACTGTGGTGACAGGCTGGTAGGCGATGTTGAAGGCGCCCTTCTCAGCCTGCTCGCTCAGGCGAGCCCCCACGGCCACGTCCACATCGGCGCAGACGTGGCAGGTGTAGTCGAAGTACTCCGTGAGCGTGGGCAGGGAGTCATCCGTCTGCCCGAGCCCCTGGCTCGAGAGCAGGACCGGGGAGCCGTCGGCGAAGGGCCCCAGGACCGCTGCGGCGTCACCCGACTGCGAACCACTCTGGCTGTCGTTCCCGCCGCGCACGATGACGACCGTGACGGCGGCGATGACGGCCAGGACGACCACCACGACGACGCCGATGATGGTCAGGCGGATCCGGCGGTCGGTGCGTTGCTGGGCCTCCCGGAGCTGCTGGGCCTTCAGGCGTGTCGGATCGGTGACGGGCTTCTTGCTGGGCATGGGTGCATCCTCCATGGCGGTGTGGTGACCCAACACTAGCGGGCAACCGGACCACCCGTCGTCTCAGATCGCCCCGCCCGTGAGGATGTACCACGTGGCTGTGAGGACCACCACGACCAGGGCACCCAGTGCGGCTCGTGACCACCGTGGCGGCAGAACGGTGCGCAGCACCAGCGCGGTGCCCTCCCTCAGGCGCCGTGAGGTGGGCAGGGCCCAGGCGACCAGCAGTGCCAGGACCACCAGTCCCCACACCGGGAGGAGCAGGGCCGAGGGGGATCCGTCGCTCTGCCAGTTGTTGACCCCAGGGGCGGAGAGGACCCTGAGCGGCCAGGCCAGGTCCGCGGGCTCACCGCCGAGGCTGCCTCGGGTCATCGCCCAGGTTCCCCCCGCGACCAGGCCACCAGCAAACAGGCCTCCTGCGACCGCGAGGAGGGAACGCAGGAGGTGCAAGGGGAGTCCCGCCAACGCGACCGCAGTGTCGGAGGAGCGCACACCCTGGTGGCGCACCCGGCGCAGTTCCCTCCGGGCATGGGTGTGCCCGATGGTCGCAAGCAGGAGGAGGACCACGCCGACCGCCACCGACCCCGTAGACCCGAGTACCACCGGGAGCGCCGCGAGGCCGAGGAGCAGCACGGGGCCCAGCACTGGGACAGGAAGGGGGTGGCGCCAGACATAGGGGTCAACCGGATACCAGTACGGCGACGGCCCGCCGGTCTCCGGGTCCCATCCAGGAGGCGCTCCCTGCACCCCGGGCGCCCACCCCGCAGGCGACTGCTGGGCAACCGGACCGGGGATGCCTGCAACTCCCTGTGCAGGGATGCCCGGGCCCGGTTGTCCTCCCCACTCCGTGCTGGGACGCACGTGGGGGAGCTCCTCCGTGGCGGCCGGCCCGCTCCAGACCGACGAGGGCGGGTCGCCTTCGTCGCCTCGCTGCTGGACTGGCATCTGCGCCGTGGGAGCCGTCCCTCCGGAAAGGTGGCCACTGTCCACGACTGTCCGGGGCACCGACATGGTCGCCGCGTCGCCCTCGTCAGTACCCCAACTCGAACCGGACCCGGCCGGGCTGTTCGGCATCTGGGTGGTCGCGGTGACGCTGCCCCCCTCGGCCCCTTCCTCGCCGGAAGCACCCCCCGGCACACCACGCCCAGCCACGCCGCCCATGACCTCGGTGGCAGCGGAGGGAAGCAACATGGTCGCATCGCCGCCATCCTGCCCGGCGCGGTCTCCATCGGCACCGCCCGCCCTCGTCCCGCCGCCATCAGGGTCCACACCGGCATCATCCCTGTCACCGACCTCGCCAGGAGGGCCGAGGAGCTCGGTGCGGGACATGCGCTGGTCGCCGTCCGGCATGCCCACCGGGGCGCTCTCCCATGCCCCCGGGGCAT
>JBQEKJ010000076.1:0-9092 GCA_052103835.1 Pauljensenia sp. | reverse complement strand
GACTTCTCATCGGTTAGGCGGAGGATGAGCATGTGCTCGGCCATCCAGCCATCGCGGCGAGCCATCGTGGAGGCGATGCGCAGCGCGAAGCACTTCTTGCCCAGCAGGGCGTTGCCGCCGTAGCCGGAACCGTACGACCAGATCTCGTTGGTCTCGGGGAAGTGGGTGATGTACTTCTCGTCGTTGCAGGGCCAGGCGTCATCCTTCTCGCCCGGGGCCAGCGGCTTGCCGACGGAGTGGACCGCGGGGACCCACTGCTTGCCTTCAGCGATGAGGTCCAGGGCGCCGGCACCCATGCGGGTCATGATGCGCATGTTGACGACGACGTAGGGAGAGTCGGTGACCTCGATGCCGAGCTGGGAGATCGGGCCGCCCAGGGGACCCATGGAGAAGGGCACGACGTACATCGTGCGGCCGGCGTAGGTGCCGTCGAACTTCTCGTGAAGGGTGGCCTTCATCTGCTTGGGATCGGCCCAGTGGTTCGTCGGGCCGGCGTCCTCTTCCTTCTCACAGCAGATGAAGGTACGGGACTCGACACGCGCCACATCGGAGGGAAGTGAGCGGGCCAGGAAGCTGTTCGGACGCTTCTCGGGGTTCAGCTGGGTGAACATCCCGGAGGCGACCATCTCGGAGGTGAGACGGTTCCACTCCTCCTCGGAGCCATCACTGAACTCGATGCGCTCCGGCTTGCCCAGCTCGGCAATGCCGGTCACCCAGGTGATGACCTCTTCAGGTGTGTTCGACGGCGCTGCTGCGCGCACGTCCTTTTCAGACACGGACATACTTCTTGCCTCCTGAGGCACTCGGTATTCCGGGGCGCGGTCACGCCCTCGACCAACAGTCACCATTATGACGCACGCAACACCTCTCCGCGAGGGAGGATGGTCCCGACATGCCTGTGCGCAACGGCACAGCCGTCTCGGGCGCACCGAATCCGCGGCCCAGGAACCCCTCGACCCAACCCGCGCCGAACCCGCGCCGCCACATGTGCTCCCGCGCGTGTCGTGCGCTCCCCCGGCGGTCCCCCGGGGGACCCGACCGGCAGTGCACACCAGACCCCGGCTCCCAGCCCTCCCCCACGCGGACGCAGGAGGCGTCGCCGCGCGCGGGGGAACAAACCGGAACCCGGGACCTCGGACGTCATCCGCGCTCCCGTACGTGCTCTAGTCTGGACGAGCCCGTGACCCAATGAACCTATGGGAGACACACCGTGGGACTGCGTAAACCGGAGGGACCGTCGTTCTTCGACCTGCTCTCCACCCAGGCCAGGGAGCTCGTCACCGGAGTCGGCCTCCTCGCCGCAATGCTGGGAGCCAGCCCGACGGAGCGCGTCGCCCTGCGCGACAAGCTCCACGAGGTCGAGCACGCCGGCGATGAGATCAACCACCAGGTGGTGCGTCGACTCAACCTCTCCTTCGTCACCCCCTTCGACCGCGAGGACCTCGGATTCCTGGCCGCCCGCCTGGATGACTGCATGGACCTCATGGACGAGGCCGGGGACCTCATCGTCCTCTACGGGCTCACCGACATCCCCGACGACGTCGCCGTCCTGCTGGCCGCACAGGTGGACGTGCTCACCCGCTGCGCCGAGCAGACCGCGGAGGCCATGCCCGGACTGAAGTCCCCACTGTCCCTGCGTGACTACTGGGTCGAGATCAACCGTCTGGAGAACGAGGGCGACCAGGCCTACCGCATGACGCTGACGACCCTGTTCGACTCGGGCCTGGACCCGATCACGATCATCAAGCTGAAGGACGTCGTGGAGGTACTCGAGCGTTGTGCCGACGCCTTCGAAGACCTCGCCAACGGCATCGAGACGATCGCCGTGAAGGAGTCCTGAGACAGTGGACCTCAATCTGGTCCTCGTGCTCCTGGTCATCGCCATCGCGCTGGCCTTCGACTTCACCAATGGCTTCCATGACGCAGCCAACGCGATCGCCACCTCGGTGTCGACCCGTGCACTGACCCCGCGCGTCGCGCTGGTCATGGCGGCCGTCATGAACGTCGTCGGTGCTCTCCTGGGCACGGAGGTCGCGAAGACGATCGGTGAGGGGATTATCGACATCTCCCACTACTCGCTCTCCAGCGATGTCGCCCTGCAGCGCGAGGGCCTCGTCATCGTGCTGGGGGCACTGCTCGGCGCCTGTTCCTGGAACCTCATCACATGGTGGTTCGGTCTCCCCTCGTCCTCCTCCCACGCACTGATCGGAGGCTTGGTCGGCGCTGGTCTCATGTCCTCCACGCAGGTCAAGTGGACGGGGATCCTGGAGTCCGTCATCATCCCGATGTTCGCCTCCCCGTTGCTCGGCTTCTTCGTGGGTTACCTGGCCATGAAGCTCGTGATGCGGATCTTCGCGAGTTTCCCCTACCACCGCACCATGCGTCACTTCCGCCTCGCGCAGACGATCTCGGCTGCTGCCATGGCACTGGGCCACGGACTCCAGGATGCCCAGAAGACGATGGGTGTGATCGTCATGGCTCTCGTCGCTGGCGGGTACGGGGAGCACCACAACATCTTCGACCCGACCACCGGCGACATGAGCATCCCTCTGTGGGTCAAGCTCAGCGCAGCGGGCGCGATCTCCCTGGGCACCTACTCCGGTGGCTGGCGGATCATGCGGACCCTGGGTCGTCGCATCATCGACCTGGACCCGGCCCGCGGCTTCGTCGCGGAGACGGTCTCGGCCTCGATCCTCTACATCTCGGCCTTCGTGCTCCACGCACCCATCTCGACCACGCACACCATCACCTCCGCCATCCTGGGAGTGGGCGCGACGCGGAGGTTCTCCGCGGTCCGGTGGGGCGTGGCGGGCAACATCGTCGTCGCCTGGTTCCTCACCCTGCCGGCAGCAGCCGGCGTCGCTGCGGTGATGTTCTGGCTGCTCCACGCCCTCGTCCAGTGAGGCACCTCCAGTGAAGCACGCGCCCCGGGCCCGCCTCCGTGGGGTCCCCTCCCGATGAGCCTCCGTCCCACTGCCACCGACCCGCCGGGCCCCCGCGGGCTGGGTTCCCCTAGGGTGGACGTCCGTGCGGTGGGTGCCCGGCCACGAGGGCGGGGTCGCGCTCTCGTCCCCCTCGCCGTCCTCGCCCTCGTCCCGTTGGGTCTGGGCGCGTGCTCCTCCACGAGCGTCCTGTCGCTGGAGACGGGTCAGTGCCTGGACGCTCCCTCGGGCGAGACGGTCACCGACGTCGAGCTGCGCTCCTGCACCTCGGCCCACAGCCTCGAGGTCGTGGGGACCTTCGACCTCGACGGCGACACACTGCCCGCCGAGGATGATCTCACCGCGACCGCGCAGGACCGCTGCTCACAGGCCTTCGCCGACTACGTCGGCATCGACGTGGAGGAGTCGGGCCTGGACCTGACCTGGTTGGCCCCCACCACCCAGTCCTGGAACGCCTCGGGTGACCGGACCGTGGCCTGCCTGGCGGGCGCCGACACCGACTCCCTGACGTCCTCGGTGAAGGGTTCCCGGCGCTGATCCCGCTGCTCCCGTCAATGAGCCCGTCCCGCGCCGCTGACCGGTCCACGCGCACCCCGGCGCCGGTCCAGGCACAGCACAGGTCATCGCACACCCCCGGACGGGGTCGGGGGCCGGGGCACACAGCCCCGGCCCCCGAGAAGTCCCGCCCCCGGGACTCACCCGAAACGGCCGGAGATGTAGTCCTCGGTCGCCTTCTCGGAAGGCGTCGAGAAGATCCTCTCGGTCGAATCGAACTCCACGAGACGTCCCGGCTTCCCGGTCGCCTCGAGGTTGAAGAAGCCGGTCCGGTCCGAGACGCGGGCGGCCTGCTGCATGTTGTGGGTGACGATGACGATCGTGTACTCGTCCTTGAGGTCGTTCATGAGGTCCTCGATGGCGAGGGTGGAGATCGGGTCCAGGGCCGAGCAGGGCTCGTCCATGAGGAGGACCTCGGGTCGCACCGCGATGGCGCGGGCGATGCACAGGCGCTGCTGCTGCCCACCCGAGAGGGAGGACCCGGGCTTCTCGAGGCGGTCCTTGACCTCGTTCCACAGGTTGGACCCGCGCAGCGACTCCTCGACCAGGGTGTCCTGGTCCGACCTGGACATGCGACGGGAGTTGAGCTTGACGCCGGCGAGGACGTTGTCGCGGATCGACATGGTCGGGAACGGGTTGGGACGTTGGAAGACCATGCCCACACGCCGCCGGACCTGGACGGGGTCGATGTCCTTGCCATAGATGTCGGTGCCGTCGAGGAGCACCTCGCCTTCCACGCGCGCCCCGGGAATGGCCTCGTGCATGCGGTTGAGGGTGCGCAGGAAGGTCGACTTCCCGCAGCCGGAGGGCCCGATGAGGGCGGTGATGGCATGGGAGGGGATGTTGACGGTGACACCCTCCACGGCGAGGAAGTCGCCGTAGTAGATGGACTCGTCGGTGATTTCCAGACGGTTGGGCATCGTGGTCCTTCGTGGTCTCTGGGGGCGGGGGCGGGGAGTGGGGAGTGGGGAACGTGGCGCTGGGGTCGGCGCGGGGTGGGTGGAGCTGGGGATCGGCGTGGGACCGGCAGGGGCCGCCCTCGTCAACGACCCTTCGGGGCGAACGCCCGCGCGATCCCCCGGGCGATGAGGTTGAGCAGCATGACGATGATGATCAGCACCAGTGCCGCAGCCCAGGCACGCTCGTAGTTGATGGTGGTGACGCAGTTCTCCGCACCGGCGCGACAGGTGGCCAGGCCCTGGGAGTACTGCCGGTAGACGTAGACGGGCAGCGTGGTCATGCGCCCGTCGAAGGCGTTCGTGTTCATCTTCTCGATGAACCCCACCGTCATGAGCAGCGGTGCGGTCTCACCGATGACGCGGGCGATGGCGAGCATCACCGAGGTCGTCAGCCCCGCCGCAGAGGTGCGCAGCACGACCTTGACGATGGTGCGCCACTTGGGCACACCCAGCGCGTAGGAAGCCTCGCGCAGCTCGTTGGGGACCAGGCGCAGCATCTCCTCCGAGGAGCGCACCACCGTGGGGATCATCAGCACGCTCAGTGCCACAGCACCCATGATCCCGGCCCGGTACCCGGACCCGACCGCGATCGTGAAGAGCGCGGCGGCGAAGAGACCCGCAACGATGGAGGGGATTCCGGTCATGACGTCGACGAAGAAGGTGGTGGCCTTCGCCAGGCGGGATCCCGCCCCGTACTCGACCAGGTAGATCGCGGCGAAGAGCCCGATGGGGGCCGAGATGACGGTCGCCCAGGCGGTGACGATCAGGGTGCCCATGATGGCGTGGGCGATCCCGCCGTCCGCCTTGCCGCCGAACACACCCACCATGTCGGTGGTGAGGAAGGACCAGGTGAGGCGCAGGTAGCCGTTGGAGACCACGGTCCAGATCAGGGAGACCAGGGGGACCATGGCGGCCAGGAAGGCCAGGGAGACGCCGACGAGGGCGACCTTGTCCTTGATGGCCCGGCGGCGGTCCCAGGCGGGATCCGCCGAGGCGAACGGCGAGGTGCGCCCGCTGTGCCCGTTGCCGTCGGCGCGTCCGTTGCGGTGCGTACCGGAGTCCGGGACGGAGGTGGTGGTCATCAGTTGGCTCCCGAGAACTCGGCCCGGCGCGAGACGATCCAGCGGGCGATGGAGTTGACGACCATCGTGATCGCGAAGAGCGCCAGACCCGTGGCGATGAGGGCTGAGGTGTTGATCCCCGTGGACTCGGGGAACTGCAGGGCGATGTTGGCCGCAATGGTCGAGTGCTTGCCTGCCTGGAGGATGTCCCAGGAGAAGGTGTTGCCGACGGAGAGGACCATGACGACGGCCATCGTCTCCCCGAGTGCGCGACCCAGGCCCAGCATCGAGGCGGAGATGACCCCGGAGCGTCCGAAGGGGAGGACCGCGATGCGCACCATCTCCCAGCGGGTGGCACCCAGTGCCAGGGCGGCCTCCTCGTGGAGGGGCGGCGTCTGGAGGAACACCTCGCGGGACACGGAGGTGATGATCGGCAGCACCATGACTGCCAGGATCAGGGCAGCCGACGCAATGACTCGCCCGGTCGGGGAGGCGGGACCCGCGAAGAGGGGGAACCATCCCAGGTGGTCCGCCAGCCACGTCCACACGGGGACCAGCTTGGGGATCAGCCAGATCGCACCCCAGAGGCCGTAGACGACTGAGGGGATGGCCGCCAAGAGGTCCACCAGGTAGCCCAGGACCTGGGCGAGGCGGCGCGGCGCGTAGTGGCTGATGAAGAGGGCGATGCCCACTGAGATGGGCACCGCCACGACCATGGCGAGGACGGCGCCCAGGAGCGTGCCGAAGACCTGGGGCGCGGTGAAGGCCCAGATCGAGACCTCGTCGGAGGACCCCATCGTCCGGAAGCTGACGGAGGGGTCGCCCAGTGCGGGCCATGCCCGCACGACCAGGAACACCGCGACAGCGGCCAGCGTGCAGAGGATGAGCACGGCCGCCGCCGTCGCGAGGCCCTTGAAGACCACATTGCCGGTCTTCCCGGTGTTGTTCATGTGTCGATCAATCCTGGGTGTGGGGGCGGGACAGGAGGATCACTTGATGGCGTCGAGGGCGGTGGTGACCTCGGAGCGGAGGGACTCACTCAGCGGAGCGGACCCGGCGTTCTCGGAGGCCATCTCCTGGCCCTCCTCGGAGACCTGGTAGGCGACGAAGGCCTTGACCAGCGCACCCTCGGTGGCGTCGGAGTAGGAGGAGCACACGATCGAGTAGGAGATCAGCACCAGCGGGTAGGAGTCGTTGGTGTCGGGCACGCGGTTGACCGACAGCGCGAGGTCGTTGCCCTCGTGACCCTCGGTGCGTGTCGCGGTCTCCGCTGCCTTGGCGGCCGTCTCGTTGGAGAAGGAGACGAAGGTGCCGTCCGCCGCCTCCAGGGCGACGGTTCCGAGGCTGCCGGCCTGGGAGGCGTCCGCGTAGCCGATCGCGCCATTGCCCGCCTGGACGGCCTGGACCAGGCCGGAGGTCTTGTCGCCGGACTCGCCGCCGGCGACCGGCCACTCCTTGCCGGCCTCGTCGGTCCAGACATCGGGGGCCGCGGAGTGGAGGTACTCGGTGAAGTTCTCGGTGGTGCCGGACTTGTCGGCACGGTGGACGGGGGTGATCGCCAGGTCGGGCAGGGTGACGCCCGAGTTGGTGGCGGCGATGGCCGGGTCGTTCCAGTTGGTGATCTCGCCGCGGAAGATCTTGGCGATGGTGGCCGCGTCCAGGTTGAGGGAGCTGACTCCGTCGAGGTTGAAGATCACGGCGACCGGGGAGATGTAGACCGGGAGGGCCCATGCGTCTGCGCCGCAGCGCTGCTCGGCGGCGGCGACCTCGTCACCCTCCAGAGGGGCGTCGGAGCCGGCCCAGGCAACCTGGCCGTCGGTGAACTGGGTGATGCCGGCACCGGAGCCGACGGCGTCGTAGGAGAGCGTCACATCAGGCTGCAGGGCAGAGAACCCGGCCTTCCATGCCTCCATCGCCGCTTCCTGGGAGGAGGCGCCGGCACCGGCGAGCGAGCCGGAGAGCCCGGTCGTGCTGGAGTCGCCGGAGGGGGTGGCGGCGTCACCCGAGGCGGCATCGGACTCACCCGAGCCGGCGGAGGAGCCACAGGCGGCCAGGGAGGCGACGAGGGCGCCAGCACCGAGGACCGCACCGGTGCGGGTGAAGCGGGAACGCAGTGACATGTTCATCTTCCGTTCTGCCGCCCGACGGACGGCTCATCATCACGCCGGAGTTGCCCGGCTGTCCCACAAGCTAGGGACCGCAGGTGTCCGCGTGGACCGCCCCAGGTGAACAGTGGGTGAACGAGCCTGTGAACCGGGCCACGCAACGATGCCGATCGGTAGCGGGCCCGGCATTCCTGCACACCGAAGCTGGACACACCCCGGGCCCTCGCTCCCGGCGGGTCCGGATCTGCCATCTCGACCCCATTGGACCCCACTGGACGTCCGAAGCCGTCATCTCGGCCCGCCGTCGGTCAGGATGCGCGGCTTCGCCCCGGCAGGGACACGCCTACGGGTTTCCGACACCCCCGTACGCCGCAGGATCGGCTCAGCGTCGCGTGCCCGTTGTCCTCTCCCAGTCCGCGACGCCACCCAGCACCCGGCGGAAGAGTGGATGGGGTTCCACACCGTCCTCACCGGCCTCCTCGAGGCGGGACACGTCTGCGGGACTGCGCTGGCGGAGCTTGGCCAGGAGGTGACGTCGCTCCAGGGCCAGCTGACCCGTGGTGACGTCCATGCTGTGGTGCAGGGGCGCAAGCGCTGCTCGGTCCTCGCCCGGGCTCCCACTCCCGCCCACACCCCCGCCCGCGCCCGCCGCACCCCGGATGATCCGCGTGGTGTCGAAGTGGTAGCCGCGCCGGGTCGCCTCCGCGGCAATGCCCTCCAGGTAGGCCGCGATGGCGGCCAGGGGATCGGGAGTCTCCCGGAACCGCTCGAGCTGGGGGTGGTGCGTGTAGCCCTTGGTGCGCCCGGCCAGCACTGCCTGGGCGAGGAGTGCCTCCCGCCAACAGGCCACGAGCCCCTTGCCGTCGAGGTAGCGCGGGTCCAGTGACCACAGTCTCATCGGTGTCCTCCTCTCCCGGTCCTCCGGCTCGGTGTCGGTGGAGTGCCGGTCCCCGTGTGGTGCCGGTCACGCGCGGAGGCCGCATCAACCCGGCAGGACACCCGCATGCACTGCAGTCTCCCTCACCGCGGCGACGGACGCCTCGAAGCCACTGCGCTCACAGGGGTCCAGTGGCACGGTGTGGGAACAGACGACCACGGGGTCGGAGACTCATCTTCGCGTGGAGTCCGTGGAATCACGACAGCCGTGTCGATACCGACCCCGACCGGGCACCTCGCTCGAGGTCACAACCAGTCCCCACACGGACACAGCTCCCGAGCCCCCAAGACTCAGTAATGTGTGCCAACGCCGACAGCACAGATCACAGAATCTCACGACACCCACTCACCCCGCCGCCCCACGACGCGGTCCAGGACCACAGCCACCACTTCGGTGGGCCCACAGGGACTCGAACCCTGAACCCACGGATTAAAAGTCCGCCGGACTGCTACACTGGGAGTGTACAGACCCCCCGCTGATCCGCACAATATCGCGGCTGTTACATCCGCTAGCGGTCCAGAATCGTCCATGTC
>JBQEKJ010000075.1:0-9094 GCA_052103835.1 Pauljensenia sp. | reverse complement strand
CGTCATCCTTGCCGATCTCCAGCAGGGACACGTCGAAGGTGCCACCACCGAGGTCGAAGACCAGGATGTTCTCGTCCTCCTTGCCCTTCTCCAGGCCGTAGGCCAGAGCCGCAGCGGTGGGCTCGTTGACGATTCGGGTCACGTTCAGCCCGGCGATCTGGCCGGCGTCCTTCGTGGCCTGACGCTGAGCGTCGTTGAAGTAGGCGGGGACGGTGATGACCGCGTCGGTGACGGGCTCGCCCAGGTACTCCTCCGCGTCGTGCTTCAGCTTGGCCAGGATCCGCGCCGAGATCTCCTGGGGCGTGTACTTCTTGCCGTCGATCTCCACGGTCCAGTCAGTGCCCATGTGGCGCTTGACCGAGGAAATGGTGCGGCTGACATTGGTGACGGCCTGGCGCTTGGCGATCTCGCCGACCAGGACCTCACCCGTCTTCGAGAATGCCACCACGGAGGGCGTGGTGCGCTGCCCCTCCGCATTGGCGATGATGCTGGGCTCGCCACCTTCCAGGACCGCGATCGCGGAGTTGGTGGTGCCGAGGTCAATACCGATTGCTCGTGCCATGTGTTGTCTGTTCCTTCCATCCGTCCCGGGTTGGATTTCCGTGGCGGCCTGAAGGCTGCCGGCGGTGCCGGTTCGGTGAGTTGTGTAGTTGTCCGGGGCTCTTGCTTGAGTCTCCTGCACTCAAGGTTAGAGCGTCACCTCCCGGGTGGCAACCCGGGGGCCTCAAACTTGAGTCTGCTGTACTCAACTCATGGGGGGTGGGTTTATTCCCAGCGGGCAGATCCCGGTCGACGAGGGCGGGACGGCGGCGTTCCCGGAGGCCTGGTCACCAGCGCAGACGGCGCTGCGGGCCCGTACCCACAGGTCGGTGACGCGCGGCGCGGCCCGACAGCGACCAGGTGTGGGTTCGACACCAGTTCACCCCCCAAATCGGCCCAACCCGGGTCCCAACCCACACCCGGTCGACACCCAGGGCTCCCCGACGGCGACCAGCACGGGAGAGCGGACTTCGCCGTGGGCAGCGCCCGGCGTGGGAGAATCCCGGGGTGGAGTGCGCGTACTGGGATGCCGGCGTCTGCCGGTCGTGCACCTGGTTGGAGGTTCCCTACCCCGACCAGGTGGCGGCGAAGCAGGCTGCGGTCGAGCGCGCCCTGGAGGAGGTCCCCGGTGCGTCGGACATCCACTGGCTCCCGGTGCGCACCTCGGCGGAGACGGGATTCCGGACCCGGGCCAAGATGGTCGTCGGCGGGACCGCGCAGCACCCGACCCTGGGGATACTCGACGCCCACCGCCATGGCGTCGACCTGAGCGACTGCCCGGTGATGGACCCCGCCCTGCGGGCCGCCATGCCCGGTCTCGCCCTCTTCATCCGACGGACCGGACTGGTCCCCTATGACGTTCCCCGGAGGAGCGGCGAACTCAAGTACGTCCTGGTGACCTCGGCCGATGACGGGAGGCTCATGGTGCGTTTCGTCCTGCGCTCGCGTCGCCACCTCGCCGCCCTGCGCCGGAACCTGGGGCTGCTGCGGGACTTGGTCCCCACCACGCGGGTCGTCACGGCGAACATCCACCCCGTCCACGAGGCGATCATCGAGGGCCCCGAGGAGGTCGTGCTCAGCGAGTCCGCCACACTCCCCATGCGTGTCGGCGACGTCGTCCTCGGCCCGGGTCCGCGCAGCTTCTCCCAGACGAACACGGACGTCGCGGGCGACCTCTACCGCCAGGCAGCCCGTTGGGTCGACGAGGGCGGGGCCCACAGCCTGTGGGACCTCTACTGCGGGGTCGGTGGCTTCGCCCTGCACGCCGCACGGGCCGGAGTCCCGGAAGTGACGGGGGTCGAGGTCTCAGAACAGGCGATCGCCTCTGCCCGCCAGGCGGCAGGCAACCTGCTGGCCGGATCCGGGATCCGGGCCCGCGCCGCAGACGGACCCCCGACCGCAACCACCGGGGGATCCACGACCCGGGTCCCGGCCGCCACCGGCACCGGGTCCGGGGCGAACGCCGCGCATGGCGCCATGAACGCCGGGACGCCAGCCCGCACGGTGAAGACACCCGGTGTCGCACGGTTCGTGGCCGGGGACGCCACCGAGTGGGCCATGGGTCAGGACGAGGTACCGGACGCCGTGGTGGTCAACCCCCCTCGTCGTGGGATCGGTCCCGACCTGGCCGGATGGCTCGACCGCTCCCAGGTCGGTCTGGTCGTCTACTCCTCCTGCAACCCCGCGACCCTGGCCCGGGACCTCGCCGGCATGCCGCACCTGCGCCCCGAGGAGGCACGACTGTTCGACATGTTCCCCCACACTGCGCACGCCGAGGTCGCCGTCAGGCTGACCCGGAGGGACTGATCCCCGGAACGGCCCGGCGAGCAGGATGCGACCGATCCGCACAGCACGGACACAGCACCAGCACACCGGCGGGCGAAGTCCACCCGCGATCCTGCTGGGCATGGACCGAGACGACGACACCCGACGCGAACGCGAGACAGACCGGGAAGCGGCTCCTCCCGACGCCAGAGGCAGGCGTCGGACGAGGAAGAAGACCAGGAGAGCCCTTCTCGCGGGTGGCCTCGCTGTCCTGCTCGCCGTGGGAGGCACCAGTGCGTGGGCTCTGGACAGGTTCGTCATCGAGCACGTCGAGGTCACCAACGTCTCATCCCTGGAATCCTCGACCACCTCGGCCAGTGACTCCTCGACCTCCACCGACGGCTCCGCCAGCACCACCTCCTCCGAGTCCGGCACGACAGAGGAATCGACCGAGGACACCGGCTCGTCGTCCGGGACGACCACCACTGCGACCAGCTACGAGTCCGCGGACACCTCGGTCGCGATCTCCACGGTCACCACGGGCAGCGGCTCCGACACCGTGACCTACTACGTGGCCGACATCCAACTCAGTGATGCCACGGACCTGAGGTCCGCCTTCGCGGACGACTCCTTCGGGGAGAACATCACGGAGAAGACCTCGGAGATCGCCACCGACAACGGCGCGGTCCTGGCCGTCAATGGTGACTACTACGGCTTCCGCGACACCGGGATCGTCATCCGCAACGGAGTCGTGTACCGCGACGAGGACGCACGACAGGGCCTGGCCCTCTACCGCGACGGGAACGTGAAGGTCTATGACGAGACCGCCACCGATGCCCAGACACTGGTCGACGAGGGCGTGTGGAACACACTCTCCTTCGGGCCTGCGCTGGTGGAGGACGGTGAGATCGTCGAGGGCATCGACTCCGTGGAGATCGACACCAACTTCGGCAACCACTCCATCCAGGGGGAGCAACCCCGCACCGCCATCGGGGTCATCGACGAGAACCACCTGGTGCTCGTCGTCGTCGACGGACGGTCCGAGGGCTACTCCCGCGGCGTGACCATGACGGAACTCGCCCAGATCATGGAGGACCTGGGAGCCACCACCGCCTACAACCTCGACGGAGGAGGATCCTCCACCCTCTGGTTCAACGGTGAGGTGGTCAACCAGCCCTCCAACGGCGGGGAGCGAGCCACCTCCGACATCCTCTACATCCGGGCGGGATCATGATCGTCCTCATTCCGGCCTTCCGACCTGATGAGCGCCTCGTCGCCCTCGTCACCGGGCTCCTGTCCGCCCGACGCGACCTCGCCGTCGTGGTCGTCGACGACGGCTCCGGACCCGACTTCGCGGAGGTCTTCGCACAGGCCGCGGAAGGCGGAGCCGACGTCCTCCACCTGTCCGTGAACCGCGGCAAGGGCGCGGCACTGCGCACCGGGTTCGAGCACGCACGCACCTCCCACCCCGGATCAGGCGTGGTCACGGCCGACGCCGACGGACAGCACCGTGTCGGTGACATCCTCCGTGTCGCACACGCGCTCGAGGAGACGGGCACCCTCGTCCTGGGGGTGCGTGAGTTCTCGGGGGAGGTACCCCTGCGCAGCCAGATCGGCAATGACGTGACCGCCCTGCTGTTCCGCCTCTCCACCGGCTGGAACCTCGCGGACACCCAGACCGGGCTGCGCGGCCACCCCGCGGAACAGTTGGAGTGGCTGGTGGGGATCTCCGGGGACCGCTACGAGTACGAGCTGAACGTCCTCCTCTCCGCGGCCCGCTCCCACCTCCCCTCCGAACAGGTGCCCATCGAGACGGTCTACGACACCGGGAACACCTCCTCCCACTTCCGCCCCGTGCGGGACTCGCTGCGCATCTACGCCCCCCTGTTGGCGTTCTCGGCGTCCTCACTGGCTGCCTTCGGCGTGGACCTGGCAGTGCTCCTGCTCCTGCGTCCCTTCTTCTCCGGCCTGCTGCTCCCGGTCATCTGTGCACGTATCGTCTCCGCGACGGTGAACCACGGACTCAACCGACGGATCTTCCGCGCCAGGAAGGGCACTGCGGCCCGATCGGGCCTGCGCTACGGTTTCCTCGCCATCGCCCTGGTGGGTGCCTCCTGGGGTGCGCTCACCGCCCTGACCTGGCTCGGCCTTCCCCTGTGGGCAGCGAAGGTGGTGGGGGACGGTGGCCTGTACCTGTTGAGCTTCCGCGTCCAGCAGCGCTTCGTCTTCACCCCGGAGGCGCCGAGTGTGCCACCCCACTCGACCAGGCCGGCCCGGTCGGGCCCTTCGGAGCAGCGGAGTGGGGCAGCGCCCTCAGGGGTGCCCGGGCCGTCGCGGCAGCCAACAGGACATTCGGGGCTGTCCAGTCAGCAAGGGACACCCGTGCTTCCGACGCCAGGCGAGCGGGTGGGGCCGGTCGTGGCGTGGCCCACGGCAACCACAACCGGCGCTGACCTGACCGCACGCTCAAGGTGTGTCCTCCCACAGCCCAGGAGCTCGCCGTCCGTGCAGGTGCGGAGGATAATCGGGGGGTGACTTTCCAGCTGAGACGCACCGAGCTGACCGACCTCCCGATCCTGCTGGGGTGGGTCCCGACCAGCACGGATCTGCTCCTGTGGTCGGGCACGACGTTCCACTGGCCCCTGGATCTTGACCAGCTCGCGCAGGATCTGGAGAACGCGCCGGACAATGGACGCATCCTCTGGACGGCTGTCCAGGCCGATGGCCTGCCCGTGGGGCATGCCTCGGTCACCACCAGTGACGACGGCACGATCGGCCGCTTCGGCCGGATGCTCATCAATCCCGTCAAGCGCCGCAAGGGATACGGGCGCACCCTCGTCGAGCGCAGTGTCGAGGCCGGATTCGCCGAGACGGGCATCGATCTCATGACCCTGGGTGTGTACGAGCACAACAAGGCCAACCGGGCCCTCTATGCCGAACTCGGCTTCGAGGAGACGGGCGTCGTCTTCGACACCGAACTGGACGGGCGCACCCGACGTCTCATCGAGATGTCGTGCCCGCGGACGTCCTTCCACCCCTGGGTGGAGAAGACGCTCACCGCCTGACCCCGGCACATGCGCTGGGTCAGCATCCATCGGACACCGATAGGATCCCAGCACCACCCACAGAAGGAGTGCCCATGTCCGTCGAACTCGTCACCACGTCCTCCCCTGAGCTGGTCGAGGCCATGGCCGTCCTGATCCCCCAGCTGTCACGCAGTTCGAAGCCCCTCGACGCCGAGGCCACCGAACGTTTCGTGTCACAGGACAGCGTGAGCCTGTTCATCTTCCGCGCCGACGAGGACGCACCCCACCCCGGCCGCGTCCTCGGGATGCTCTCCCTGGCGACCTTCGAGATCCCCACAGGGCTGCGCGCCTGGATCGAGGACGTCGTCGTCGACTCCGAGGCACGGGGCTCAGGTGCGGGCCAGGCCCTGGTGGAGGCGGCACTGGAACATGCCCGCAGCCTCGGCGCCCGCACGGTGGACCTCACCTCCCGGCCCTCACGTGAAGCCGCCAACCGCCTCTACCGCAGGTGCGGCTTCCAGCAGCGCGAGACCAACGTCTACCGTTTCAGCCTGACCGACTGACCGGGACTCGGGCACCGGGCAGTGACCGGGACTCGCCCTCGTCGACGGGTCCTCACCCCACCAGACGCGCCACGACCCAGATCCCCAGGACCACGCCGCCCACGACGGCGGCTCCTGCGGCAGCGAGGGTGGCCACGGGGGCGATGCGCGTCATGGCGCGGCGCGTGAGTGCGATGAAGCGCTCGCCCAACCCCGTCACCAGCGCCCCGGCGAGCAGCACCAGGGGCGACTGGGAGACGAGTGCCCAGACGAGGAAACCGAGGACGACCTCCGGAACGGGCCGGTGGGAGGAGAGGACGACACCTGCCGGGAACGGGGGGTCGGACAGGACGATCGCGACGAAGAACAGTGCCACCAGCAGCAGGGGGAGCGGACCCGCTGCGATATGGGAGGCCGTGCGAGTCTCCTGACGGGCACGGTCCGGGTCCCCGCCCGGGCCACGGGGAGTGAGGCGGCGGCGCAGGGTCAGGATGCCCCACACGAGGAGGACCCCAGCAGCGACAGCCGCCACACCCAGCCCGAGGGGGGATTCCGCCAGCGCCAACCAGTGCACGTGGCGGATCGCAGGGCCGGCGACGAGGGTGAGTGCGACACCCCATGCAGTCGTGCCGAGCACGAGGGCGGTCGCGAAGAGGAGGATGTTGCGGCGCCGAGCACCCAGTGAGAGCGCCCCGACGGAGATGATCATCGGCCCCGGATCGAACCCGAGCCCGCCCAGCAGGGTCATCGCACCGAGGTAGGACCACACGGTCCCGATTGTGTCACAGGGGTTGGTCGTCCTCCCGGGCCTGCGCCTGGCAGGCCGGGGTTCCCAACAGGGAGGCACGGATCCGGTCCGCTGCCGCCCCCGTCTCGAGCGTGCCCTCCTCGCCCAGGACGTCGACGAAGTTCGTGCGGACCTCCCGGTCGACCACGGCGCTCGCGCGCCCGTGCAGCTCCCGGCCGTCCTGCGTCAGCTCCACGACGGTGGAGCGACGGTCCGAGGGTGAGGGGAGGCGCCGCACGAGCTCGAGCTTCTCGAGGCGGGTCACCGCGCGCGTGGCCCCCGACCGCGTGAGTGCGACGGATCCCCCGAGGTCGCACATGCGCCGCGGCTCCCGGGTGGCGGCCAGGCCGTCCAGGAGTTCGAAGTCGACGAGGGCGAGGTCCACCTCCGCCCCGAGCACGCGGTCCAGGTGCGCAGTGAAGGTGCGCGCCGCCAGGATCCAGCTGTGCCAGGCGCCCATCTGCTCACCTTCGAGGAGCTCCCGGTCGTCCGACATGGCCAGATCATATCATTCGGTTGACTGCGCAACATATCTCCGGTACTCAGAACTCCTCGTAGACCGCCGGGTCCTGACCCTTCGTGCGACCGTCAGGACGACCGAGAGCGGTGATGGCCGCCATCTCCTCGTCGCTCAGTGCGAATCCGAAGACGTCGAGATTCTCCCGCTGGCGCCCGGGGTTGGAGGACTTGGGCAGCGGGATCGATCCCAGCTGGTGGTGCCACCGCAGGATCGCCTGGACGGGGCTGACGTCGTGGGCGCGCGCGATGTCGACCACCACCGGGTCCTTGGCCACCGCATTGCCACGCCCGATGGGGCTCCACGACTCGGTGCGGATCCCCAGTTCTGCGTGCACCTCCAACTGATCCGTCTGGGGGAAGTAGGGCAGCAGTTCGATCTGGTTGACGGCTGGGACCACACCGACCTCGTCGATGATGCGGCGGAGGTGCTCCGGGAGGAAGTTGGAGACTCCGATGGAGCGGATGAGCCCCTCACGCTGCAGGTCGGCGAGCGCCCGGTAGGCCTCGACGTACTTCCCGACCTTCGGGTTGGGCCAGTGGATCAGGTAGAGGTCCCAGTAGTCCAGACCTGCCCGGTAGAGCGACTCGTGGACCGTGTCGATGGCCTGGTCGTAGTCGTGGTGGCGCCCGGGCAGCTTCGAGGTGAGGCGCAGTTCCTCGCGCGGCACGCCCGCGCGGCGTACGGCCTCGCCCAGGGCGCCCTCGTTCTCGTAGTTGAAGGCGGAGTCGAGCAGCCTGTAGCCCTGGTGCATGGCCGAGACCATGGCGTCCACGCCGCTGGCGCCACTGAGTTTGTAGGTCCCCAGCGCGATCGCGGGGACGACGTCGCCGTCATTGAGGGTCCATGTGGGAATGTCCAGATCCGTGTCCATGCACCCAGCGTAATTCCGATCTCCCCCTGTGCGCCCGACGAGAGGGGGCCGGCCCAGCCCGCACGGGCTCGGCCTACCATGGCACCATGCCCCTGGATGCCACTCGCGAGCACGCGATCGACTACGCCCACTTCCTGGCCGACAGCCCCTCCTCCTTCCACGCAGCCCACCTGGTCTCCCAGAGACTCCAGGACATCGGCTTCGCGCCCCAGGTGGAAACCTCCCCGTGGGACGCCGCACCGGGCGGGCACGTCATGGTCCGCGACGGCGCGGTGATGGCATGGTTCGTCCCCCAGCACCTGGGGGAGGACGCCGGGTTCCGCATCATCGGCGCACACACCGACTCCCCCGCCTTCAAGCTCAAGCCGAATGCCTCGACCACCACGGCCGACGGATGGGGTCAACTGGGTGTGGAGGTCTACGGCGGCATGCTGTGGAACTCCTGGCTCGACCGCGAACTCGCCCTGGCCGGTCGCCTCATCACGACGGACGGCCAGGAGGTCCTGGTACGCACGGGAGCCGTCGCACGCATCCCCCAACTGGCCATCCACCTGGACCGGGGTGTCAACGGTGACGGACTCAAGCTGGATCCCCAGCGCCATCTCCACCCCGTCTGGACGGTCGGGCATCCCGGCGCCGATGTCCTGGACGTGGTGGCCCGCGACGCCGGACTGGAGGACAAGGACCGGATCGCCTCCTACGAGTTGGTGACGATCCCCGCCCAGGGCCCGGAGTTCTTCGGCGAGACCGGTCAGTTCGTGGCCTCCGGACGCCAGGACAACCTTTCCTCCGTGCACTGCGCACTCACCGCCCTGGAGGCTCTCGCCACGGAGCCCCCGGCCGACGGCGACGTCCTGGTCCTGGCCTGTTTCGACCACGAGGAGGTCGGGTCCGCGACGCGTTCCGGCGCTGCTGGACCCATCCTCGAGGACGTCCTGCGCCGCACCGCGTGGGCACTGGGGCGCGACGCCGAGGGCACGGCACGCATGCTGGCGTCCTCCTCGTGCGTGTCCTGCGACGCGGGCCACTCGGTGCACCCCAACT
>JBQEKJ010000074.1:0-9202 GCA_052103835.1 Pauljensenia sp. | reverse complement strand
CCGGGGGTCCTCGACCTCGCGCGTGTGGCCCCGGACGCCGTGCGCGAGGGGTCCAGATTCGACCAGGACCTCGGGGGGCCCGCCGCGCTTCTCGGGAGCTGCCTGTTGGAACTGGACGCCCTGTGCGACGACCTGACCACGTACGAGGGCCGGCTCGCGTCGGATCCGGAGCGACTGGCCACCGTGCACGAACGCCGCGCCGCGCTGAAGGAGCTCCTGGTCGGTCGAGCCGCGGACGCCACGGGACTGCTCGCCTGGCAGGAGTCCTCCTTGCGTCGCCTCCAGGAGCTGACGGCGCCGGCCGCGGACCCCGAGGTCCTGGAGCACCAGCTCCACGAGGCACAGGAACGTGTTCTCGCCGCAGGCGGTGCGCTGGCCTCCTCCCGGGACGCCCTGGCCCACGCGCTCTCCCGGGCCGTCGACGCGGAGCTCCACGGTCTGGCCATGAGGGACGCCCACCTGGGGATCCGTCTCAACGCGCACAAGCCCGGCCCCCACGGATGCGAGGACGTCGAGTTCCTCCTGCGTCCCCACCCGGATGCCCCCGAACGGCCACTCGGTCAGGGAGCCTCGGGAGGGGAGCTGTCCCGGGTCATGCTCGCGTTGGAGGTCGTCACCGGGGCACGCGCGGACTCCAGGACCTTCGTCTTCGACGAGGTCGACGCCGGGATCGGTGGGAGGACCGCGACCGAGGTCGGCTCCAGACTGGCCCGCTTGGCCCGTTCCCACCAGGTCGTCGTCGTCACCCACCTGCCCCAGGTGGCGGCCTTCGCCGACGTGCACCTGGTGGTCGAGAAGCAGGGGGACACCACCACGGTGCGTCCCGCCCGGGGAGGGGCGCGGGTCCTTGAACTTGCCCGCATGATGGGGGGCGACCCCGATTCCGAGGCGGCGCGCCGCCACGCCCTCGAGCTCCTCGACGGGGCAGGCGTGCAACAATCAGGGTCGTGACCTCCTCCGACCGACCGACCCAGGCTCCACCCCCGCCCGAACCCGATGTCAATGCCCGCGTGCGCGTGGATGAACGTGCGCGGAAGCTCGCCACACGGCTGGAGGTCGGTGAGGTCGCCGTGATCGACCAGCCCGACCTGGATCGCGTCACCGCCCAGCAGCTGGTGGCCGCCCACCCCGCAGCCGTCCTGAACGCCGCTCCCTCGACCACCGGGCGCTACCCCAATCTGGGTCCCGCGGTCCTCATCTCCGCCGGCATCATCCTCGTCGACGACCTCGGGGCCGATGTCATGGCGCTCCGCGAAGGGGACACCGTGCAGGTGTCGGGTTCCTCCGTGTTCAGCGGGGACGACCTGGTGGCCACCGGGAACCGGCGCACAGCAGATGACAACCTCCGTGCGGTGGGTCAGGCGCGGGCAGGGATCTCCGCACAGGTCGAGGCCTTCGCGGTGGCGGTGGGGGACTACCTCGAGCGGGACTCCGGTCCTCTCATCGAGGGGGAGGGACTGCCCGAGCTGCGCACGCGCATGGAAGGTCGCCCGGTCGTGGTGGTGATGGCCGACCCCGACACTCCCCGGCAACTGCGAGAACTGCGCTCCTGGATGCGTGAGGTCGACCCGGTCGTCATCGGTGTCGATGCCGGTGCCGACCTCGCCACTGACAACCGCTCCGGACCCGATCTGGTCATCGGTGACCTGGACACCGTCTCCGAGGCCGCCCTCACGGGCGGGGCGGAACTGGTCCTCCACGAGGCCCACGACGGTACTGCGGGTGGGCGCGAACGGCTCGACCGCAAGGGACTGGCCCACGTCGCCTTCGTCAGCTCGGGAGGCTCTGAGGACGCCGCCGTGCTCCTGGCACACCTGGCGGGCGCCTCCGTCATCGTCACGGTGGGCGTGCACGGGGGACTGGACGACTTCCTGGACCGGGGTCGGGCGGGAATGGCCGCCGGGTTCCTCACCCGTCTGCGCGCGGAGGACCGGTTGGTCTCAGCCGATGCGGTGTCCGCCATCCACAGACCACGCATCCGCACCTCGTTGCTCGTGCTCCTGGCCGTCGTGCTGTTCGCGACACTGTGCGCCGCACTGTGGTCCACCCCCTGGGGCCGTGACCTGCTCACCCCCGTCACCACCCTGATCACCGACTTCGTCAATTGGATCCGCTCCTTGCTGGGCGGGAATGCAGGCTGAGAGGTACCCATGGTCAACTTCCGTTACCACCTGGTGTCATTGATCGCAGTGTTCGCGGCACTGGCGATCGGCGTCGTACTGGGTGCGGGACCCCTGCAGGCACGTCTGGGCGACGCACTCTCCTCCTCGGACTCGGGGACCACCGCCCAGGACCAGACCGCACAGCTCAAGTCCGCCCAGCAGGACCTGGCGGCCCAGGACCAGCTGGTCGACGACCTGGCAGGCCGCGCGCTGCCCGGAACCCTGGACGGTGTGGCAACCGTGACCGTCGCGCTTCCGGGGGCCGACCCTGCCGACGTGAAGTCGGTGGGTGAGGACCTGACCGAGGCCGGTGCCGAGTTGGTCGGTGCCGTTTCCCTCACCAGCAACTGGGACTCCCAGGCGATGGCGCAGTACCGCGAGACCCTGGCGACCCCTGTCGCGTCACACCTGACGAACGAGGCTCCGGCGGATGCCACGGCGGACGGTGTCATCGGGTACGCCCTGGTGGAGGTGCTGACCTCCACCGGTTCTGAGCAGGACCTGCTCTCCGACATCCTCACCGATGCCGGTACCCCCATCCTCAAGGTCGACCAGGACCCGCAGGGCCGGGCCCAGGCCATTGTCGTCGTGGGCGCGCGTGCCGGTGCGGACACCGGCACGGACTCCCAGGACGGCACCGGTCAGAGCGGAGCGGAGGGGGTCCCCTCCGTCGCCGCATGGGCCGGCCTCGCGCGTGCGGTCGGGGGCGCCCCCAAGGGGGGAGTGCTCCTCGGCGACGCATCCACGGCTGACTCGATGCTCTCCCAGGTGAGGACGCAGGGAGTGCCGGTCACCACCGTCGATCCCGTGGGG
Organism: Pauljensenia sp.; assembly: GCA_052103835.1. Classification (GTDB taxonomy): domain Bacteria; phylum Actinomycetota; class Actinomycetes; order Actinomycetales; family Actinomycetaceae; genus Pauljensenia. Next base: position 6,227 of record JBQEKJ010000074.1, on the reverse strand, counting down.
ACCTCGATGGGCAGCCTCTCAGCGGTCCTGTCCCTGCGTGACGCCGGCGCGGAGGCGCGCTCATTCGGGGTCGGCGAGGGCGCGACAGCTGTGCTTCCCCCGATCCCCGGTCTCGACTGAGCAGCACCCGAGAGCACCCGGTGGGACGGCGCCCCGGGGTGGGCACCTCGTCCGGGAGAGCGTGCTCGGCTGTTAGGGTGAAGTTCCATGGTGAACTTTGATTCGCGCACCTCGGGTGCGGAACAGTCGATCCCCAAGCACATCTTCGTCACCGGAGGTGTCGTGTCCTCCCTCGGCAAGGGACTGACCGCCTCCTCCCTGGGAATGCTCCTGCGGGCACGGGGTCTGCGTGTCGTCATGCAGAAGCTCGATCCCTACATCAATGTGGATCCGGGCACGATGAACCCGTTCCAGCACGGTGAGGTCTTCGTCACGGAGGACGGCACCGAGACCGACCTGGACATCGGTCACTACGAGCGCTTCCTCGACGTGTTCCTCTCCGGTGCCGCCAACGCGACCACCGGGCAGGTCTACTCGACGGTCCTCGCCAAGGAACGACGCGGCGAGTACCTGGGGGACACCGTCCAGGTGATCCCCCACATCACCAACGAGATCATGCGACGCATGCGCGCACAGGCGAACCCCACGGACGGGACGATCCCGCCCGACGTCATCATCACCGAGATCGGCGGCACCGTCGGCGACATCGAGTCCACCCCCTTCCTCGAGGCAGCGCGCCAGGTCCGCCAGCAGATCGGACGTGAGAACTGCTGCTTCGTCCACGTCTCCCTGCTGCCCTACCTCGCCGCCGCCGGTGAGCTCAAGACCAAGCCCACGCAGCACTCCGTGGCGTCCTTGCGTTCCATCGGCATCCAGCCCGACGCCCTGGTGCTCCGCAGCGAGCATGAGGTGCCCGAGCCGGTCAAGAAGAAGGTCGCCCTCATGTGTGACGTCGACCGCGAGGCCGTCGTCGTGTGCCGCGACGCGAAGTCGATCTACGAGATCCCGCGGGTGCTCCACGCCGAGGGGCTGGACGCCTTCCTGGTGCGTCGTCTCTCGGTTCCCTTCCACGACGTGGAGTGGACGCGTTGGGACGGTCTGCTGGAGCGTGTGCGCGAACCCCGCAGCGAGGTGGAGGTCGCCCTGGTCGGCAAGTACATCGACCTGCACGACGCCTACCTCTCCGTGTCGGAGGCGCTCAAGGCCGGAGGCTTCGCCCACCGCACGCGGGTCAAGATCCGCTGGGTGCCCGCGGACACCTGCGAGACCCTGGACAGCGCGGGTCGCGCCCTGGGAGGGGTCGACGCGATCCTGGTGCCCGGTGGTTTCGGCGTGCGGGGGATCGAGGGCAAGGTCGGGGCGCTGCGCTGGGCGCGTGAGAACCGCGTGCCCACCCTGGGCATCTGTCTGGGCCTGCAGTGCATGGTCATCGAGGCCGCCCGCGACATGGTCGGCCTGCCGGATGCCTCCTCCACCGAGTTCAACCCGACCACCTCCGACCCGGTGGTGGCCACGATGGACTCCCAGCGCAAGATCATCGCGGGTCAGGGCGACCTGGGCGGCACCATGCGTCTGGGTGCCTATCCCGCCGTGCTGACGGAGGGCTCGGTGGTGGCCGAGGCCTACGGCACGACGGAGGTCTCGGAACGCCACCGTCACCGCTTCGAGGTCAACCAGGCCTATGCCGAGGCCCTCGAGGACGTGGGGGTGCACATCAGTGGAACCTCGCCCGACGGGAGTCTCGTCGAGTTCGTCGAGTTGGACCGCTCTCTCCACCCCTATTACGTGGCCACCCAGGCCCACCCTGAGTTCAAGTCCCGCCCGACCAAGCCACACCCGCTCTTCGCGGGACTGGTGGGGGCAGCTCTGGCAATCCAGGCCGAGCGGCTGGCCGCAGGCCTCGCCCTGCGAGGTGAGGGTGCGGACGGGGACGAGCCCGAGGTTCGCTTCATGGAGGCAGACGCGCAATGATGACACGCAGGGACGTTGATCCGGACGAGATCGTGGACCGCAGGTCTCCCCGCGAGGTCCTCTCCCACGAGCACCTCTGGCAGGGTCGGGTCTTCGGACTCGAAGAGGACCGTGTGCGGGTCGCGCAGGACCAGCCACCGGTCGTGCGCCAGTACATGGAGCACCCCGGAGCCGTCGGCATCGTGGCACTGCGGGGAGAGCCGGGTGTCGAGGAGGTGCTCCTTGAGCGCCAGTACCGACACCCCGTCGGTGCGGAGCTGTGGGAGATCCCGGCGGGCCTGCTCGACATCGAGGGCGAGGACCACTTGGTCGCGGCCCAGCGTGAGCTGCGTGAGGAGACGGACCTGGAGGCGGAGCGGTGGGACGTCCTCGTCGACTACTTCACGTCCCCCGGTGGCTCCTCGGAGTCGATCAGGATCTACCTCGCCCGCGACGTGCACCCCACTCCCACCCCCTTCCCCCGTGAGGCGGAGGAGGCGGACATGCTGGAGACCTGGGTCGACCTGGACCTGGCGGTCGACGGCGTGCTCGGAGGTCGTCTCCACAACCCGTCGACGGTTGCCGGGATCCTGGCGACCGCGGCAGCGCGGGAGCGGGACTGGGAGCCACTGCGCCCCCTCGACGCCACCTGGCTGCGCTGACCCTCCCCGCGCTTGCGGACGCCCTCGTGGGTGCGAGGTCGGACACCTCTGCATTTCGGAAAGCCCCGCGTTGCCAAAAGGTCGTAGACTGTTGGCTGACAACGAGTCGGACGAGACCGGAGGGGGTGCCATGGGGGAGAACGTCGATGTCGGCACCCGTACCCAGGTGCTCGACCTCATCGTGGAGAAGGGGCCGGTGACGGCCAGTGTCATCGCCCGGCAGCTCGGGTTGACGACTGCTGCGGTACGTCGCCACATCACCTCCCTGGAGGAGTCCGGGGAGATCATCGAGCATGAGCCGGGCCTGATCGGCAAGCGTGGTCGTGGGCGTCCCGCCCGTCACTACGTCGCGGGTCAGGGTGCCCACCAGCTGCTGCCCGAGGGGTACTCGGAACTCGCCATCAAGGCGCTGGGCTACCTCGGACAGGTCGGTGGGGGAGCAGCCGTGGAGTCCTTCGCGGCCGCGCGCTCCCGCGAGATCGAGCGCCGCTATGCTCCCGTCGTGCGTGAGGCGGGAACGGACCTGCGCGTCCGTGCCCAGGCCCTGGCCGATGCCCTCACCCAGGACGGCTACTCCGCCACCGTGCGTGACATCGGGGGAGGGAAGATCGCGATCCAGCTGTGCCAGGGACACTGTCCGGTGCAACAGGTCGCGGAGGACTTCCCCCAGTTGTGCGACGCGGAGACCCAGGCCTTCTCCAGACTCCTCGGAGTCCACGTCCAGAGGCTCGCCACCCTCGCGGGTGGGGAGCACGTGTGCACGACCCACATCCCTGTGGGCGCGCCCGTCATCCGTCCGGCCGCACGGGCTGCACTGCGCAAGTAGTGTCCCGCGCTGAGCGCCCGAGTTCGGAGGAAAGGAAACCATGACCCAGTCACCGCCGGTGCCCACCACGGAGGACCGTCGACGAGCCGATGACGAGATCATCGAGTCAATCGGCGCCTACGAGTTCGGGTGGCACGACAATGACGACTACTCGCGTGACGTCCCCACGGGCATCAACGAGGACGTCGTGCGTCGAATCTCGGCGCGCAAGCACGAGCCCGAATGGATGTTGGCCCGTCGCCTGAAGGCACTCGAGATCTTCGAGCGGAAGCCGATGCCGACCTGGGGACCTGATCTCTCCGGTATCGACTTCGACGCCTTCAAGTACTACGTCAGCCCCACCGACCACCAGGTCAAGGACTGGCAGGACCTCCCTGCGGACATCCGTGAGACCTACGACCGCCTCGGCATCCCGGAGGCGGAGAAGAACCGCCTCGTGGCCGGTGTCGCCGCCCAGTACGAGTCCGAGGTCGTCTACCAGCAGATCCAGGAGGACCTGGAGCGCCAGGGTGTCGTCTTCCTCGACACGGACTCCGGACTGCGTGAGTACCCCGAGATCTTCCAGGAGTACTTCGGCAAGTCGGTGCCTGCCGGTGACAACAAGTTCGCGGCCCTCAACACGGCGGCCTGGTCGGGCGGCTCCTTCGTCTACGTCCCCAAGGGCGTCCACGTCGAGATCCCGCTGCAGGCCTACTTCCGGATCAACACCGAGGCCATGGGCCAGTTCGAGCGCACGCTGATCGTCGCCGACGAGGGCTCCTACGTCCACTACGTCGAGGGCTGCACCGCGCCGATCTACGACACGAACTCGCTGCACGCGGCGGTCGTGGAGATCTTCGTGCGCAAGGACGCCCGCGTGCGCTACACGACCATCCAGAACTGGTCCACCAATGTCCTCAACCTGGTCACCCAGCGTTCCATCGTTGAAGAGGGGGGCACCATGGAGTGGATCGACGGGAACATGGGTTCCGCCATCACGATGAAGTACCCCGCCTGCTACCTCATGGGCGACCACGCCCGCGGGGAGACGCTGTCCATCGGTTTCGCCGGCCCCGGCCAGCACCAGGACACGGGCGCCAAGATGGTCCACATGGCTCCCCACACCTCGTCCTCGATCGTCTCGAAGTCCGTGTCGCGCGGGGGTGGGCGCACCTCCTACCGCGGTCTGGTCCAGGTGAACACCCGGGCCCGTCACTCCAAGTCCAATGTGCTCTGCGACGCACTGCTCGTGGACCGGATGTCGCGCACGGACACCTATCCCTATGTCGACGTGCGCACGGATGACGTCGAGATGGGGCACGAGGCCACGGTCTCCAAGGTCTCCGAGGACCAGTTGTTCTACCTGATGAGTCGCGGTCTCGACGAGAACGAGGCCATGGCGACCATCGTCCGCGGTTTCGTCGAGCCGATCGCGAAGGAGCTCCCCATGGAGTACGCCCTCGAGCTCAACCGCCTCATCGAACTCCAGATGGAAGGATCTGTCGGCTGACATGAGCATCGCCGAATCCATGGCAAGCCCCCATTCCCACGGTGCGGTCGAGACGACCTCGCACTCGTCCCGCGCGGACCGACCCACCTCATTCGACCCGGAGGACATCCCCGTCCCCCGTGGGCGCGAGGAGGACTGGCGCTTCACGCCCATACGCCGCATCGAGCGTCTCTTCCACCCCGCCGACTACGACGAGGGCGACGCCCCCGTACGTGTCGATGCCCCCGAGGGCGTCACCGTCGAGCAGGTGGGGCGTGACGACGCCCGCCTCGGCACCGTGCTGGAGCCCGGGGACCGCACCGCGGTCGTGGCCTGGGACCGCTTCACGACCGCCACGGTCGTCTCCGTCGCCGAACAGGCTGTCCTCGAGCGCCCCATCTTCCTGACCGTCGACGAGGTCGAAGGCGTGCGGGCGCAGCACCTGGTGATCGATGCCGGGAAGCTCTCCGAGGCCACCGTGATCCTCAGTCACCGCGGTGGGGGCGCACTCAACCAGACCGTGGAGATCTCCGCCGGGGACGGTGCCCACCTGACCGTCGTCTCCCTGCAGGAGTGGGACGACGATGCGCTCCACGCCTCCAACCAGCGCATGGCGCTGGGGCGGGACACGGTGCTGCGCCACATCGTGGTCTCACTCGGTGGCGATCTCGTGCGGCTCTCGGCCGACACCGACTTCCGCGCTCCCGGCGGGCAGTTGACCATGCTGGGCCTCTACTTCGTCGATGCGGGTCAACACCTGGAGCACCGTGTGTTCGTCGACCACTCGAAGCCCGACTGCTACTCACGCGTGACGTACAAGGGTGCCCTCGAGGGGAAGAACGCCCACTCCGTGTGGATCGGTGACTGCCTGATCGGGCAGGATGCCGACAACACCGACACCTATGAGCTCAACAGGAACCTGGTCCTCAGCGAGGGTGCCAAGGCCGACTCCGTGCCCAACCTGGAGATCGAGAACGGCGAGATCAAGGGGGCCGGGCATGCCTCGGCCACCGGGCGTTTCGACGACGAGCAGCTCTTCTACCTCATGAGCCGCGGTATCTCCGAGGCAGATGCGCGGCGACTCGTGGTGCGTGGATTCTTCGCCGAGCTCATCGAACAGATCGGTGTCCCCGAGGTCGAGTCCCACCTCATGGAGGCCATCGAGACTGAGCTGGCCGCGCAGGCCCGCCGTGACCACGCGGCCGCAGCGGTCCGCTGAAACCCGGCGCCACGCGCGCCATCCCTGAACGATCAGCCCGGCCCCGCGCCGGTGTGGAGAGAAAGAGCACAATGTCCACCCTGAACATCAAGGACCTGCACG
>JBQEKJ010000073.1:0-9206 GCA_052103835.1 Pauljensenia sp. | reverse complement strand
CCCAGGTCACCGGACCGATCGTCGTCGGCTATGTCGTCGACGCCGTCGAGGAACTCAACGATTGGCTCGACCTCATCGAGCGGGCCTGAGCCACACGATCGACAGCGGCGCCAGAGTCCTGGTACACCTCCGACACGGGTTCACCAAGCTCTCAGGACGTCATCAACTGGTCACTCCCGCGCCCGAGCACATCGGTGGACATCGAGCATCCCAATCTGAGTGCCCTTTCCTCGGGAGAGACACGGTTCGCACACCCCGCTCTGATAACAGTCTTGCTATCCTCAGGGCATGTCCGGATTCCGGGAGTTCCTTCGCGAGCGGCGGGCCATTCTGGGGCTCAGCCAACGGGAGCTCGCGCGCGGGTCCGGTGTCGCACAACCGCTGATCGCCGCAATCGAGACCGGCAGGCGCACCGCAACCGATGCGACCCAGGACGCTCTGACGCGAGCCCTGCAGCTTCGACCGTCGACCGCCTTGGGTGCACGCCGAGCCCAGGTCCTCGAAGCCATCGAACGCATCGGTGGCAGGGATCCGCTGACGATCGGCTCGGTGGCCCGAGGCGAGGACACCAGCGAGTCCGACCTCGACCTCGTCATCACGTTTCCCCCCGAGGTCTCCATGATCGATCTGCTCTCCCTCGAAGATGAGCTCAGCGCCCTCCTCACGGTGCCCGTCGACGTCATCTCCGCCCACTCCTCCGCGCTCCACAACTCGGTTCCAGAAGACGCCGTTCGGGTATGAGCACCGACGACCAGCGTCTGACTCACCGTCTGGCCGACATGGCCCGCTTCGCGGACGAGGCAGCTTGGGTCGTCCACGTCGGGCGTGGTGCGTACAAGACCTCGGGCTGACCTCGCAGTAGCCGACCACCCATGGGCGCGTCCACCCGTTGGCGTTGATGGACCCACTCCGCGTGGTGCTCTCCCGTCGAGCAGAGCAGCGCCGCCCTCGTCAATGGCGTCCAGCGCACCGGCGGCGCACCGGAGAGCTCAGCTCCGTGGCGTCCACAGGATGGGGCCGAGTGCGCTGGTGAGGTCCTCCAGCGCTGCGGGGACCACGCGGAAGTAGGCCCACTTCCCCCGTTGCTCGCGCGTCACCAGCCCGGCGTCGCTCAGCTGCCTCATGTGGTGGGAGACGGTGGGTTGCGAGAGACCGACGGGTCCGGTCAGGTCGCAGATGCAGGCCTCGCCCTCCGGGCTGGTGGCGATCAGGGACAGCAGCCTCACCCGGGTGGGGTCGCCCAGCGCCTTGAACACCTGGGCGACCCGGTCGGCGTCCACCGGGGCGGCGAGCGCGATGGACGTCGCCGAGGACGATCCACAGCAGCGGGCGTCGGTGGGGTCTGGACTCGTGTTCGCGACCGTGCTCATGGGGTAAAGCCTACCTCTCGTATTGACAGACGTCGATGCATTGCGACAGGATGGATCGCATAGACGTACGTCGATGGGAAGTGGGTATGACCGACATGGACGAAGCTGCCGGGGATGCGGTGCGTCAGCGATACGCGGACGCCGCTCGGTCTGTCGCCGAAGGTCGCTGTGGCACCGCGACCAGCTCCTGCTGCGAGCCCTCCCCGGCGACCGGAGCCGTGTCGACTGGGGTCGGGACAGTCTTCGGGTCGGTGCTCTACGACGCGGCCCAGACCAGTGGTCTGCCCACCCACGCCGTCCTGGCGAGCCTGGGCTGCGGCAACCCGACGGCAGTCGCTGATCTGCACGAGGGCGAATGCGTGCTCGACCTCGGGTCCGGGGGTGGCATCGACGTGCTGCTCTCGGCCCGCCGGGTCGGACCGAGCGGATTCGCCTACGGCGTGGACATGACCGATGAGATGCTGGAACTGGCGCGGGCGAACGCCGCCGAGGCCGGGGCCGACAACGTCGAGTTCCTCAAGGGGACGATCGAGGCGGTACCGCTGCCCGACGCTTCGGTCGACGTCGTGATCTCCAACTGCGTCATCAACCTGTCCACCGACAAGTCGGCGGTGCTCGCCGAGATGTTCCGCGTCCTGGCCGACGGCGGCCGGATCGGGGTCTCCGACGTCGTCGCCGAGGACGAGGTGAGCGCCGCAGAGCGGGCCGAGCGGGGTTCCCGCGTCGGATGCGTGGCAGGAGCCCTCTCCCGGTCGGAGTACCTCGACGGCCTCGCGGCCGTCGGCTTCGCGGACGCCTCGGTGGAGTTCACCCACCAGGTCGCACCCGGCATGCACGGAGCTGTCATCCGCGCCACGAAACCACACTGAGGCCAGGACCGGCGAGGCCCTGGGCCGGTACGGCCCCACCCGCCACGGCCAGGTCGCAGCGCACAACCAGCCGGGCCGGTCACTGCGGGCCGGTACGGCCCCACCCACCACGCCCCACCCGCCACACCGCGAAGCCCGACACCAGCCACCAGCCACCAGCCACCAGCCACCAGCCACCACAACTCAGGAGAGTCACCCATGACACAGACGCACACCGCCGACCCGGCCCAGCCCACCCGCATCACCTCACGGTTGATCGAGGTGTTCGAACCAGCCCTGTGCTGCAACACGGGCGTGTGTGGGACGGACCCCAGCCAGGCACTGATCTCCTTCACCGCGGACTGCTCGTACCTCGCGTCCCGCGGCGTGAGGGTACTTCGCCACAACCTGGCCAACGATCCCCAGGCCTTCGTCGACAACGGGACCGTCAGGGCCTTCCTCGACGTGGTCGGATCAGCCGGGCTGCCACTGGTCCTCGTGGACGGAGTCACCGTGGCCACCGGTTCCTACCCGGACCGGGCCCGCCTGGAGCAACTGGCGCTCCCCCACCCTGACGAGCCGGTCCACAAGGACCTGGGACTCACCGCTGCGGGCCCGGCCGAGAGCTGCTGTGAGGACGGATCATGCTGTTGAGCGATGTGAGGACCGGGGACCACGCGCGGTCCGGGGCAGGGCAGCCGCACCCCGACACCACGTTCCTCACCTCACTGCCCAAGTTCGTGTTCTTCACCGGCAAGGGTGGTGTCGGCAAGACCTCGGTGGCCTGCGCCACCGCCGTGACACTGGCCGAACGAGGCAGCAGGGTGCTGTTGGTCAGCACTGACCCGGCCTCCAACGTCGGGCAGGTCTTCGCCCAGCACATCGGCAACAGCATCGTCCCCCTGGAGGCCGTGCCCGGCATCGACGCCCTGGAGATTGATCCTGAGGCAGCTGCGGCCGCCTACCGTGAGACGGTCATCGGACCGGTTCGGGCCTTCCTGCCCGCTGCGGAGATCGCCACCATGACCGAACAACTCTCGGGATCCTGCACCACGGAGATCGCCTCCTTCAACGAGTTCACCGACCTCCTGGCCGACCCGGGGCGCACGCGTGGCTACGACCACGTCATCTTCGACACCGCACCGACCGGTCACACGATCCGCCTCCTGCAACTCCCCGGGGACTGGAGCCGCTTCATCGACGACGGACAGGGTGACGCGTCCTGCCTCGGGCCCATGTCCGGCCTGGACAGGCACCGCGAGGTCTATGCGGCGGCCGTCCTCGCCCTCGCAGACCCACAACGGTCCCGGCTGGTGCTGGTCGCCCGACCGCAGGACCCCACCCTCCGGGAGGCCGAGCGCACGCACAGCGAACTGGCCGACATCGGGCTCGTCAACCAGTACCTCGTCATCAACGCGGTCATGCCCGCCGCCCGCGACACGGACCCCCTCCGGACCGCGATCCGCACCCGGGAGCAGCGTTCGATCGACACGATGCCCCCCGGGATCGCGTCCCTGCCACGCGACGTCCTCGAGCTGCGCCCCTGGAACATCATGGGAGTCAGACGACTGCGCGACCTCTTCACCCCCTACCAGGACGAGGGCGCTCCCGGAGCCGGATCCACCACCGAAGAGGAGACCCCCTCCTCCACCCGGCCCGGTCCCGGTCTCCCCCCGCTGGGCGCACTCATCGACTCCCTGGAGTCGGAGGGCAACGGTCTCATCCTGTGCATGGGCAAGGGAGGTGTCGGCAAGACGACCATCGCCCAGTCGATCGCCGTGACCCTGGCTGCCCGCGGCCACGAGGTCCTGCTGACCACGACGGATCCGGCTGGGATCGTGGCCGAGGCACTGGGTCACGACCTGGACGACCTCACGGTGGAACGCATCGATCCGGACGAGGCCCTCACCGAGTACTCGCGCGAGGTGCTCGCCACCAAGGGCGCCCACCTCGACGAGGCCGGTCGACGACAGCTGGCCGAGGACCTGCGATCCCCCTGCACCCAGGAGGTCGCAGTATTCCGCCAGTTCTCCGCGGCCATCGCACAGGCGGACCGCAAGTTCGTCGTCATGGACACCGCCCCCACCGGGCACACCCTCCTGTTGCTGGACGCCACGGGCTCCTACCACCGCGAGGTCATCCAGCAGATGGGCGCGGGCACCGGGTGCGTCACCCCCCTGATGCGCCTCCAGGACCCCCACCGCACGAGGCTCCTGATCGTCACGACCCCGGAGACGACACCCGTCCTGGAGGCCGTACAGCTCCAGGACGACCTCGCCAGGGCCGACATCACCCCGTGGGCGTGGATCGTCAACGACTCGGTCACCGCAGCCGACCCGACGTCACCCTTCCTGCGTGCCATCGCCGCCAACGAGGCAGAACCACTGGAACGGGTCCGGTCAGCGGCCGAGCGCCTGGCCGTGGTCCCCCTGCTCGCGGATCCGCCGACCACAGCCCCCGCTCTGCTCGCCATGACCGGGTCCCCGGACACCAGGGCGGTCGCCACACCGGTCGGTGCAGTGACCGGATCAGCTGCGGGCCCGCGTCTGTCCCAGCCGAGCTGACCAGGTCTGGGCCGCGACCTGGACGGCGTCCCACGGTGAGCCCAGGGGTGGGGTGTAGGCGAGGTCGAGGTCGCTGATCTGGTCGATCGTGAGTCCGCAGTGGAGGGCAGTGGCGAAGGTGTCTACCCGCTTGGCGACCTCGCTGCCGCGTCGGCCCACGAGCTGGGCACCGAGGAGACGCCCGTCTGTGGGGTCCCCGGTGATGCGGAAGTGGATCTCGTTCGCCCCCGGATAGTAGGCCTTGTGGTCATCGGCGACCGAGGCGACCGTCACAGGAGTGCGCCCGACGCCAACTGCTTCATGGTCGCGCACGCCGGTGCGCGCCGCCACCAGGTCGAAGACCTTGACCACCTGGGTACCGACGGAACCGGCGAAGGACCGGTTCCCACCCACGGCGTTCTCCCCCGCGGTGCGGCCCTGCTTGTGGCTGGTGGTGCCCAGCGGTAGGTAGGTCTCACCCAGGAGGCGGTGGTGGGTGATCACGCCGTCACCGGCGGCCCAGATGCGAGGGAGCCCGGTGCGCATGTGCTCATCCACCACCACGGCGCGCCCCGCACCGAGACCCGCTCCCGCACGCTGGAGGAGCTCCGTGTTGGGGCGCACACCGACGACGACGAGCACGAGGTCCGCGGTCTGCTCGAAGGCCCCGCCCTCGTCGGCGCCGCGGACCGTCAAGCCCCCCGGGGTCTTCTCGACACCGGTGACAGTGGTGCCCACCCGTACCCTGACGCCGTGGGCAGTGAGCTCCTCGTGGACGAGGGCGCCGAGTTCGGGGTCGAGGGTGGAGAGCACCTCCCCGCCGCGCTGGAGCTGGGTCACGTGCAGGCCGCGGGCAGTGAAGGCCTCCGCCATCTCCAGGCCGACGTACCCGGCGCCGACGATGATCACCGAGGCGGGGTGACGCTCCTGGAGGGAGCGCTCGAGGGCGAAGGTGTCCCCCATCGAATGGATGACGTGGACCCCGTCACCCGGACCGAGGAGGTCGAGCCCGGCAATCCCGACGCGGGAGGGCAGCGCGCCCGTGCCGACGACCAGTTCGTCGTACGGCATCCACTCCCTGCATCCCTCGGGAGTGCGGACCTCCAGGCGTTGGTCGGCGACGTCGATCGCGGTGGCCAGCGTGTCAGGTCGCAGGGTCAGACCTGCTGCCTCGAGGTCAGCCACGGTGCGGTGTGCGAGGGACTGCCACGGGGCCACTTCTCCGGTGAAGTAGTACGGGATGCCACAGATGGAGTAGTTGGGGTACTCGTCCGCCACGACGACACTCACATCCGTGTCAGGGGCGAGCTCCCGGGCGCGCAGTGCTGCGGAAATGCCGGCATCACTGCCGCCGACCACGATCAGATGGGTCACGGGTGGGCCTTTCGATGGGTGGGACGTTCGCCACCAGCGGGGGAACCGGTGGACGGGGTTGCCCCAGTCCTGGGGCGCCCCAGGAGTCACTGGGTGGGACTCCTCTTGACGCGAGAGTATCACTCAATCATCATTGAGGTAATGAGCACTGAGCAATTGGATCTGTCGGGCCGGGTCGCGAGGTTCGCGGCACTGGCCGACCCCGTGCGCCTGCGGATCGTCGACCTGCTCACCCTGGGCGACCTCGCGCCCGTCGAACTCCAGGACCAGCTCGGCATCTCCTCCAGCCTGCTCGCACATCACCTGAACTCGCTCGAGGACGCGGGCATGCTGGCACGCACCCGCTCCGAGGCGGACCGTCGTCGCACGTACCTCCACCTGACCCCGACCGCATTCGCCGACCTGCTGCCATCCCCGACCATGGGCGTACGGCGCGTGGTCTTCGTGTGCACGGGCAACTCTGCACGCTCCCAATTGGCCACCGCCCTCTGGCACCGGTGCAGCGCCGTACCGGTCGCATCTGCGGGCACGCACCCTGCCGCAGCCATCGAGCCAGGGGCAATCGCCACTGCCGCACGCCACGGCGTCGCCCTGCGGGCACGCAGTCCACGGGCAGTCGACCAGGTACTGGTGGCAGATGACTGCGTGATCACCGTCTGCGACTCCGCCCACGAGGAGCTCGGCGGTCGGGGACGGATGCACTGGTCGGTGCCCGACCCCGTGCGCGACGGCTCGGATGCCGCCTTCGATGCGACATTTGAGGATCTGGCGGCGCGCGTCCACGACCTTGCGCCGCGCATCTCCATCACCTGAGAGCAGGGCCACCCGCGGCCAGCACGAACCAGCACCGCAGGATGATCCATGCCTCGGTCGACCAGTGCCGCCCTCGTCGATGTCGAAGAGCGCAACGGCGGCGAGTGTCCCGCGCGCCCGACGGACAGCCCGATCTCAACGCCCCCGGTAGTGCACCAGCACGACCCCGTTCTCGAAGGTCCGCTCCTCCACGAGGTCGAGCGCGAGCCTGCAGCCGTCAGGCAGCGCACGCAGCCCACCACCCACGGTCTTCGGGACGATGAAGAACCTGAAGTCCCGCACCAGACCAGCATGGATCGCCTCCGCCGCCGTTGTCGGTCCGAAGATCTCCACCTCCCCCGCCGCATCCTCGACGATGCGCTGGAGCTCCTCCAGGCCGAGGTGGGGCGTCAAGGTCACGCTCCCCTCCCCCAGATCGGATTCACCAAGGGTCGAGGACGCGACCACCAGGCCCAGGGCCAGCCAGCGGCGGGCGAACTCCTTCTCGGCCTCACCCCACTCCTCCCCCTCCGGCTCGGCCTCCCAGTACCTCATCAACTGGTAGGTCCTGCGCCCGAGCACCTCGGTGGAGACCGCCCCCATGCGCTCCACGTGGAAGTCGAAGACCTCCTCATTGGGCGCCGACCACTGGAAGTCGCCATCGGCGTCGGCGGCGTACCCATCGACAGAGACAGTTGCGGTGAAGCTGAGAGTGCCCATACCTGATCGTAGTGCGACGCGGGTCACATGGCGCGAGGACAACAGCGGCCGCCCTCGCGCCCGTGTTGATGGATGGAGCGGCGTCGGCCCCTCGAGCGACGAGTAGGCGCTGCAGAGAGGGATGTACAACGCACACCATGGCTCTTTCGATATCCGAGTGGTACCGTAAATAGGTACGGTTCCATCGACACAAGGAGAGGTCTGAGGATGTCCATCAGCGCCAGCGAAGCGCGCAAGACCCTGTTTCCCCTCATTGAACGTGTGAACGAGGATCGCGACGCAGTTGAGATCGTTTCCCGGAAGGGCAATGCCGTTCTCATGGCTGCCGACGAGTACGCGGCCTGGCAGGAGACTGCCTATCTGTTCCGCTCGCCCGCCAATGCCCGCAGGCTGCTCGATGCCTACGAGAGCGCCCGATCGGGAGACTCGGAGCCGCACGAGCTCGACCGGGAGGACTGATGCGCTTGGTCTGGGCCTCGTATGCGTGGGAGGACTACAAGCACTGGCAGACCGCGGACCGGAGGACTCTCAAGCGACTCAACGCTCTCATTGACGCATGCCTGCGCGATCCATTCGACGGTATCGGGAAGCCTGAGCAGCTCAAGTACGGTGCGCAGGGGGCGTGGTCCAGGAGGATCACTGACGAACACCGACTGGTGTATCTGGTGGACGGCGATGACCTGGTCATTCTCCAGGCGAGGTACCACTACTGAGCCGCTCTCACGGCCGCCCGCGGGCGGGAGTGACACATGGCGTTCGCCGCGTGCCGCGTCGACGTCGACGTCGACGTCATTGAGACGGGTGCATTCTTCCACAGCAAAGATCGACGCACGCTGTCAAAATGGGGACGTTTTCGGTACCCTTTTGCCATGGGACCACGAGTCATGGTGTGAGTCGCATCGATTGATGGCGCGGTTCCAGCACGTTTCGGTGGCGGCTCGGTGTGCCGCCGTGTGCGGCGCTGCCACTGTCGGGCCCGGGTAAGCCGTTCGGTTGACCGCGACTGACTTGTGGCCAGCGACGGGCGTCAGAGCGAGGCGCAGATCCAACAACGCGTCAGCGAGGGCTGTATAGTTCAGTCCATGCTGACTATTGCTTCGCGTCTCGACGTCATGAACCGGCTGGGCCGGGCCATGGCGGACCCGACGCGCTCCCGGATCCTGATGACCCTTCTTGATAGCCCGAGCTACCCGGCTGTGCTGTCGCGCGAGCTGGAGCTGACTCGCTCGAACGTGTCGAACCATCTGACGTGCTTGCGAGACTGCGGGATCGTCGTCGCAGAGCCCGAAGGACGGCAGACTCGTTACGAGATCGCCGACCCGCATCTCGCTGCGGCCCTCGTCGCTCTGGTGGACGTGACACTCGCCGTGGACGAGCAGGCTCCCTGCGTGGACTCGACGTGCACGGTGCCGGGCTGCTGCGGGACTGGAGCGGGTGCATGAGCGCGGCGTGTGGGTGCGAGCACGAGAGTGCGACGCCGACAGGTGAGGAGCTCGAGGGCGCGGAGCGGCCGTGGTGGAAGGACCGCAGTGTTCTGGTCCCGATCTTCTCCGGTGTCA
>JBQEKJ010000072.1:0-9280 GCA_052103835.1 Pauljensenia sp. | reverse complement strand
GAACCCTTCCGATCCACCGAGTCCCAGGCGGAAAACTGACCTCGGTCGGATCGAGGACGGACTTCGGCACGAAACGGGACGGACCTCGTCAGGAACTGCGACGGACTTCGGCACGAAACAGGACGGACTTCGCGGGGGAAGGGGGCGGGAAGGGGGAAGGAGGGGGGCGGGGCAGGGCTGGGGTGAGGACCATCACAGGGCTAGGTCATTTAGGTAAGGCGTTGCTAACCTATTTCCGTCGTCGGCACACAGCCGAGGACCGACGGCCCGTCAGGGGCCCGACGCATCGACCAGAGGAGCCCCATGCGAGCCCGCCCTGCCCGACTCTTCACCGCACTCACCGCCCTGGTGGCGGCAGGCACCCTTGCCGCCTGCTCCGGAGGCTCCCCCCAGTCCGGACAGTCCGGACAGCCCGGGGCCGCCGGTGCCAGCCTCACCACGCAGTCCGGCGGTTCGACCTCCAGCGGCGAATGGCCGCGCACGGTCGCCCACGAGAAGGGCGAGCTGAAGCTGGATGCGCAGCCCCAGCGCATCGTCTCCACCTCGATCTCCGCCACCGGCACCCTGCTGGCCATCGACGCGCCCGTTGTGGCCAGTGCGGCCACCTCCCCCTCGAACATCACCGACGACCAGGGGTTCTTCTCCCAGTGGTCCGAGGTCGCCCAGGAACGTGGCGTCGAGGTGCTCTACCCGAACCTTGAGTTCGACATGGAGTCCCTCATTGCCGCCGATCCCGACCTCGTCGTCGTCTCAACGTCGGGCGCAGACTCCGTCGTCGACCAGTACGACCAGATCGCCGCGCAGTTCCCGACCATCGTCGTGGACTACTCCAAGCAGACCTGGCAGGACCTGGCCACGGAACTGGGTGAGGCAACCGGGCACGAGGCGGACGCCCAGAGTGCCATCGACGACTTCGACTCCAAGGTGAGCGAGGCAGCCGCGAAGATCACTGCCCCGGCCGGTGGCGCTGCCATCGTCTCCTTCAACGGTCCCGGCGCGGACCAGGGCGTGGCCAAGAAGACCGGCCCCCACGCACAGCTCCTGGAGTCCTTGGGGGTCGAGGTCCACGAAGCGCCCGAAGACCTCGACACCAGTGAGCGCCCCCGCTCCGACTTCGCCTTCGTCACCCTGGAGAACCTGTCCCAGGCCATCTCCGGCGACGCGGTCTTCCTGCTCTCGGGCACCCCGGAGACCGTCGCCGCCTTCGAGGCCGAGCCCGTCCTGGCCAATGTCGCGGCCGTGAACTCGAAGAAGGTCTACCCCCTGGGCCCGACGTCCTTCCGGATCGACTACTACTCCGGACAGCAGTTCATCGACGCAGTGGTCCAGGCACTGGGCTGACACCGTGGCGTCCGAGAGCCTGACGCAGGTGGGGAGCCCCGCACCGGTCCATTCCGGTGCGGGGCCCTCCGCTGCCCGCGCCCGCCAGGGCGATCCCGCGCACACGCCGTCGCGGCACCACCGGCGCAGACTCTCCCGACCCCCCGCGCGCGTTCCCACCGTGGTTCAGTCGGACGACGCCCACCACTCGCAGGTCCCCCCGACCCGATCCCCTGCTGAGTCACATGTCCCCGGAGCGCGCCGCTCCCTGCTGCTGGTCCTCCTGGTGGTTCTGGTCCCCCTGGCTGCAGCCAGCCTGGCCGTGGGATCCCGGGTTGTCCCCCTGGAGACCGTTGTGGCAGCCCTGCGCGACTTCTCCCCCACCGACGATGCCCAGTTGGTGGTCCGGGAGCTCCGCCTGCCCCGCACCTTCATCGCCGTCCTTGCTGGAGCAGCCCTGGGACTCGCCGGTGCCCTCATGCAGACGCTCACCCGCAATGCGCTGGCGGAACCCGGCACCCTGGGCGTCAACTCCGGCGCGGCAGCCGGTGTCGTCATAGGCCTGGGCCTCACCGGGAGCTCCTCCGTCGTCGTGTACGTCTGGTTCGCCTTCGCGGGTGCCGCGCTGGCCTCGCTGCTGGTCCATCGCCTGGGTCGGGCGGGGGACGCGGGGGTGAACCCGGTCCGCCTGGTCCTGGCGGGTGCCGGGCTGTCGGTGATGCTGAGTTCGGTGACCATGATCGTCATCCTCTCCAGTCCCCAGACCGTCTTCGATGCCTTCCGCAACTGGGCCACGGGCTCATTGCAGGGGCGAGGATGGGACTCCGTCCCGGTGATTGCCGTGTGCCTGCTGGTCGGCCTGGTCCTCGCCGCCTGCCTGGCCGGCCCCCTGAACTCCGTCGCGCTGGGCGCCGACCTGGCCACGGCGCTGGGCGTGGACACGCGCAGGACCTGGGCACTGACGAACCTGGCCGTCCTGGTGCTGGCCGGGGGCGCCACAGCTGTGGCCGGGCCCATCGGCTTCGTCGGACTGGCCGCACCCCACGTCGCCCGCACACTGGTGGGCACCGACCACCGTTGGCTACTGCCTGCCTCCGCCCTCGTCGCCTCCGTCTCGCTGCTCCTGGCCGATGTCCTGGGACGGCTGGTGATCCATCCCGGCGAGGTCGGGGCAGGAATCATGACCGCACTGGTGGGAGCCCCGTTCTTCGTCGGCCTGGTCCGTCGCGGAAAGGTGGCCGGACTGTGAGCACCCACGTGGACCCCACCGCCTCGATCACGCGCAGTCCCGCCCCCCGGGTGTCCACCCACTCCGCGGACGCTCCCGCAGGAACTCCTCCCGCAGCACTCCCCCCCGCCTCCCGCTCCGCGTCCCGACATTTGCCTGCCCCTGCGCCCACTCGCATTCCCCGGGAGTGGCACCTGTCGCTGGGATCTGTGCGTGTGCGGGTCTCGGTGCGCACTGCCGTCGTCTGCACGGGTCTGATCCTCCTGCTCGCTGCGTTGAGCCTCGTCACCCTCATGACGGGCAAGATCGCCCTGTCCCCCGCCGAGGTCCTCGCCACCCTCACCGGTCGCACGGACGATGCGCGGGCCATCCAGGTGGTCTCCTCCATCCGTGTACCACGTGCGCTCACCGGGATCGCCGTGGGCATGGCGCTGGGTGGTGCCGGATGTGTGTTCCAGTCGGTGTCGCGCAACGCCCTGGGTTCCCCCGACGTCATCGGTTTCACCACCGGTGCGGCCACCGGAGCGGTGGTCCAGATCGTGGTGTTCGACGCCGGCCCCGCAGCCACGTCCCTCGCAGCCGTCGCCACCGGCCTGCTCACCGCTGTCCTCGTCTACACCCTCTCCCGTTCGAACGGGACGACCGGGGGGTATCGCCTGGTGCTGGTGGGCATCGGGGTCAGCGCCTTCCTGGCCGCGCTCAACACCCTGGTCCTCGCCCGCGGGGATCTGGACCTGGCGACACGGGCACGGATCTGGCTCTCCGGTTCCCTCAATGCCCGCACCTGGGCCGACACCTGGCCGGTCGGGGTGGCAGTCGTCGTCCTCCTCCCGCTCCTGTGCGCCCAGGCGCGCCGCCTCGATGCCCTGGAGATGGGCGACGACCAGGCCCTCCAACTGGGCGTCCACGCCGAGCGAACCCGTGTGGTCACCATGCTGGCCGCGGTCGTCCTCACCGCCGCCGCGGTCGGAGCCGCGGGTCCCATCGCATTCGTGGCCCTGGCAGCACCCCAACTGGCCTCACGCCTCACCCGCGTCCCCCGCGTGCAGGTCCTGACCTCGGCGCTGACCGGGGCCGCACTGCTGGTCGCCGCCGATGTCGTCTCCGTCCACCTCCCCCTGCGTGCGGCACTGCCCGTCGGCCTCGCCACCGGCGCACTGGGTGGGTGCTACCTCCTGTGGTTGCTCACCCGGACCAGGCAGGTGTGACGCCCGTGCCCCCGCCTCCTCGCGCGACCGCCACCTGCTTCCCTCGATCCCACGTCCCCCGGAGGCTCCCGTGACTCCCCCCCACCGACAGGCCGCCCCCGCATCCGCGCCAGTCCCTTCGACGAGGGCGACATCGCTCCCCCGCGTTGTCGACCCTCCCCTGGCCGGCCGCGACCTCACCCTGGGCTACGGGGCGGTGCCGGTGAGCGAGCATCTCGACGTGGAGGTCCCCGACGGGTCCTTCACCGCGATCATTGGTCCGAATGCGTGCGGGAAGTCGACGCTGTTGCGCGCGCTCTCGCGCCTGCTGGACCCCGAGGGGGGCACGGTCGTCCTGGATGGGCACGACATCCGCGACTTCCCGTCTCGGCAGGTCGCGCGTCGCCTGGGTCTGCTGCCCCAGAGCTCGGTGAGCCCCCAAGGGATCACCGTGCACGACCTGGTGGCACGCGGCCGCTTCCCCCACCAGTCGCTGCTGCGCCAGTGGTCACCCGAGGACGAACGCGCCGTCGCCCACGCCCTGGAGGCCACGGGAGTCGCCGACCTGTCGGCCAGGCGGATGGACGAGCTCTCAGGGGGCCAGCGACAACGCGTCTGGCTCTCCCTGGTGCTCGCCCAGGAGACCCCCCTGCTGTTGTTGGACGAACCCACGACCTTCCTGGACCTCACCCACCAGCTGGAGGTCCTGGACCTGTGTCGCCGCCTCCACGAGAGCGGGACCTACACGCTGGTCGCAGTGCTCCACGACCTCAACCTGGCGTTCCGCTATGCCAGCCACCTCATCGTCATGAAGCAGGGACGCGTCGTCGCCCAGGGTCACCCCACCGAGATCGTGGATGCGGCCCTGGTCGAGGAGGTCTACTACGTCCCCTGACAGTCCCTGCCCGACACCCTCACAGGGCGACCCTTCATCATCCCGACCGGCGGCCCCGACACCAGGAGGAATGCATGAACCCCCACCAGCATGACGCGACACGGCCCACCAACTCCGGATCCGGGTCGGGGAGCACCGGGCCAGACGCCGGCCGTCCCCGCGCCCACCACCGCGATGCGGGCGAGGGCCTGCCCGCCGCGCTCGTCGTCGCCGAGATCCACGACATCTCGGCCACCATGCGCCGGGTACGTTTCGCAGGCACGGGCGTCGCAGACTACCTGAGGGCGCCCCGCATCCCCAACATCAAGCTCCTCTTCCCCCACGAGGGCGCTCCGCTGGAGCTGCCCGGACCGGGAGAGGACCACCACTACTCCTTCGCGCCGGGTCAGCGCGAGCGGGTTCGCACCTACACCCTGCGGAGTTTCGACAAGGACGCCTCCACACTGGACATCGACTTTGTGCGGCACGGACGCGATGGACTGGCCTCCTCCTGGGTGGAGGACGCCGCACCCGGGGACAGCATCGGAACGCTGGGGGGCGGTGGACGCCTGCCTGCGCCCTGCGACTGGTTGCTGCTGGTAGCCGACGACACAGGGCTTCCGGCTGTGGCGGGCATCCTGGAGCAACTGCCGCCTGACCAGCAAGGACTGGCCTTGCTGGAGGTCGACAGCGCGGAGGATCACATCCCGCTGTCCCGGCCGGCCGGCCTGGAGGTGCGCTGGTTGCACCGCCGGGGCACACACCCTGCGATCTCGGATCTGTTGGTGGAGGAGGCCCTGGGGGTCCCGCTCCCGGCGTCCCTGGAGAAGGTCTTCGTGTGGGCGTCCGCGGAGTCGCACGTGGTGCGCGCCGTGCGCAAGCACGTCCGTAGCCTCGGTGTGCCGAGACACAACCAACTGATCATCGGATACTGGCACGCGGGTTCGGCGGAACCGACCTATGCCAGGACTGCCCACAATGACCGGGTGGCGGACGAGTCGAGTGTCTGCCTGCCCGAGGTCGGTGACCTGCGTGCCGATGCGGTGGCACGCCTGCTGGCGGGTGGACGTCCGTGAGCACCCACACGGCAGGGGCAACCGCGCGGGCGGAGGGTGGGGGCGCCGGTGCGTCACCTGTCTCCCCGGGCGGCCCCATCCCTGGGGCCGGGAGCTCCACACCGCCGCGCGTCCACACCACTGGGGCCGGGAGCTCCACATCGCCGCGCGTCCACTCCCCTGGGGCCGGGAGCTCGACATCGCCGGGGACACCACCGGGCGCTGACTCGGCGCTCCCTCGGCGAGACGGGACGGAAGCCTCCCCTCCGCTGCGGACCTGGGTGGACCGCCGCGGAACCGAGCATGTGGAGAAGCACCCCGAGGTGCCCGTGCACGAGCATCCCTCCCCCCGCGTGGTGGGTCCCCTGGAGACCGCCTGGGCGCGCACCTTCGACACGGGGCAGGCCTCGGGAGAGCGCGCCCGCCAGGCGCTGCGCGACGTGGTGCTCACCCGCAGGAACCCGCTGGTCACCGATGACCCGGAAGACACCCAGTCCTGTCTCTACACCTGGGTGGTGGAGGCTCCCGGAGCCCACCGCGTCCTGTTGTGGGCCAATGCGCTCTTCGACCACAGCGATCCCGCCTCGAGCGAGTTCACGAAACTGGCGGGGTCCGACCTGTGGACCCTCACCTTCCGGCTGTCCTCCTCCTGGAGAGCTTCCTACCGCATCGCGGTGTGGAGCCAGCCGGGCGAACCCCCGTGGCGCACGGCGCAGGGACGACACGCCATCAGGCGCGCAGCCCTGGATGCCGGGGCACCCGACGCTCGCGGCGGAGAGATCATCGAACCGAAGCCCGGCATGGCGGCGAGCACAGCTGCCGGACCCTCCGCTCCTGCTGACCCCTGGTCACAGGCGCAGGGGTCGAGAGCAGTGCGTGCGGAGCAGACCTCCGCGCGCCGTGGTCACGTCACGGAGCTGGACTTCCCGGCGGGTCCCACCTTCTCCTCCCAGCGTGTCTGGCTGTATACACCTCCGCAAGCGCCCGAGTTCCACCTTCCCGGCGCGATCACCACCCCCCACTCGGCCGCTGCGGACGTCGTGGACCCCACGACTGTGGCCACCCCCACCCCCACGCCCACAACCATCCCGTCCACCGGCAGGACTGCCCCCACCCCACCCACCGCCACCACACCACTGCTCGTGCTCTTCGACGGTCAGGTGTGGGCCCACGGTCTCGACCTGCCGCGACTCCTCGACGCCGCCATCAACGAGGGAACCCTGCCGCCGCTGCACGTCGCCATGGTCGACTCCCACGGGGAAGCGCAGCGTTGGGAGGAGCTGGGGGTCCCCCAGGGCCAGGTCTCCTTTGTCCTGGACGTCCTGCTCCCACGCCTGCGTGCGGAGCTGCCCGTGGATCCCACGGGCGCCTCGACCCTGGTGGCCGGTCAGAGCTTCGGGGGCCTGGCGGCCCTGTGGACCCTCGCCCAGGCGGGCGGGCAGGTCGGCATCGCACTCGCCCAGTCACCGTCGCTGTGGCGCTTCGACCTGTCGGAGCCACTGTTGGAGGGTCCCGGCTGGTCCTGTGCGCGCATCCGCTCGGGATCCCTGGAGGGGACCATGTGGCGCGACGCCCGGGAACTGGCCGACACCCTGGTGGGTGACCGACGTCTGGGTGGGCGACGCGTTGACGTGGCGCAGGTGCAGGGCGGCCACGACTGGGCCTGGTGGGGTCAGGACCTGCTTGCAGGTCTTGTCGAGGTGCTGGGTCCCGACGAGTCCCCCTCCTGAGCGCCCTCCCCTGAGCCCCCTCCTCGCAGGCCGGCATGCCCAACCTGCGCCAGGATGCGGCGATGCGCGTCCACGGTCGGAGTGCACCTCGTACGCCCCCCGCGCGCAGGTGCCGCACGGTCACCCAGTCATGGACCGCGCCCGCCGCGGCGCACGCCCCCCGCGCGCAGGTGCCGCACAGTTCCGGGAAGTGGTCCCATCCCCGGTCTCCCCCCGGGGGGCGCCGAGGGACTCCCGTCGCTCCCCGCGGCGCCTGCCGCGCCGATAGGCTCACCCCATGCCATCACCACGACGACGTGCGGCGCTCGCCACCGTCCCCCTCGCCCTCCTGCTGGCACTGGCAGGGCTGGGCTGCTCCCCGGCGACGCCCCAGTCGGATCCCGGATCGATCGGACCGTCCTCCGGTTCCGCATCCAGGAGCTCAGGTGCGCAGGAGCCGGCGGCGCCCTCGCCACCACCCACGCCCGCCCCCGAGCAGGACCCCACGGCACTGCGCGAGGGTGGGCGCAGCGCCACGGTCATGATGAGCGGGGACCTTCTGTGGCACTCGGACCTGTGGCACGCAGCGGCGGAGGTCGCGGCCACCACGGGACGCGCACCCTACGACTTCTCGCGTCTGTTCCAGGACATCCGTCCGCTGGTGGAGGACGCGGACATGGCGATCTGCCATGAGGAGGTGCCCTTTGCCCCTGACGGGACCGAACCCAGCGGGTATCCCGTGTTCGGCGCACCCCAGGAGGTGGCGCCCTTCATCGCGGAGACCGGCTGGGACCTGTGCACGACATCCTCGAACCACTCCGTCGACAAGGGCATGGCGGGGGTGGAGACGACCCTGAGGGAGCTGGACCGGGTCGGGGTGTTGCACACGGGCACCTTCCGCTCCGTCCAGGAACGCGCGACGCCCGCCATCTTCACCACGCAGGACGGTGTACGCATCGCGGTGGTCTCGGCCACCTACGGCACCAACGGGATCCCGCTGCCGGAGGGGGCGCCGTGGTCGGTGGCGTTGCTCGACACCGAGGACATGCTCGCCCGCGCGCAGGCGGCACGCCGCGCCGGGGCCGACATCGTGCTGGCGGCCGTGCATGCGGGGGACGAGTACCAGATGATGCCCAACCAGGAGCAGATCGACACCGCCACCGCGCTCACCGCTTCCCCTGACATCGACCTGGTCTACGGACACCACGTCCACGTGGTCCAGCCCTGGGACCGCATCAACGGCAAGTGGGTGGTCTACGGGCTGGGAAACCTGGTGGCCAACCACGAGGTCGAGCGACGACGCGCCTACGAGGGCGTCTCCTCACGTTTCACATTCTCCGAGCGCAATGACGGGACCTTCGAGGTCACCCGCGCCGAGTACGTGCCCACCATGGTCACCGAGTGGTGGCCCGGCCTGGACCTGCGGCTGTGGCCGGTGGTGGGGACACTGGATCGCGGGGAGGGCGAGACGGAGTTGCTGCGGATCGCGCGGGAGAAGTCCCACGAGGCCGTCTTCGCACTGGGGGTTCCGGAAGGACCGGAGGGCGTGGAGGAGCGGTGAGCGCCGGGGACGTCGGAGCTTTCACCATCCACCCGTGACGTCGCAGGGAGCAATCACTGCCTGCGACCGACTCCGATTGCTGTCGCCTCCCGGTGGATGCTCGGTGGCCCCGTCGCTCTGGGGGTGGCGGGCTTGC
This sequence comes from Pauljensenia sp., assembly GCA_052103835.1. Taxonomy (GTDB): domain Bacteria; phylum Actinomycetota; class Actinomycetes; order Actinomycetales; family Actinomycetaceae; genus Pauljensenia. The sequence continues at coordinate 210 of JBQEKJ010000072.1, read as the reverse complement.
TGCCCCGTGCCCCCCTGTCCTCAACCGACGAGGGCGGCCAGCGCGTCTCCGATCTCGCTGGTGGATCGCACCAGGGGCTCCCCCGCGTCTGCGGCCGCGGCGCGTGCCTCCATGTCGGAGCGGATCGCACCCTGCAGGCGCTCCGCCTCACCGGTGTAGCCCAGATGGTCCAACAACAACGCCACCGACGCGATGGTCGCCGTGGGATCT
>JBQEKJ010000071.1:0-9430 GCA_052103835.1 Pauljensenia sp. | reverse complement strand
TCCATGACCAGGTCGACAGCGACATGGGTGGCGGAGTAGGTGATGTCGGCGTCCAGTGCCGGGAAGATCTTGTAGGACAGTTGCATCCCCGCAGCCACCTTGACGTCCGTGGAGAACAGCTCGTTGGTGGCCTTGGCTGAGCCGGCTTCGAGCTGGCGTCCCTGGTAGTGCAGGGCTGCCAGGCCGGTGAAGCCGACACCCGTCTTGGCGGTCTCGGAGCTGGTCGGGCCCTTGTCGATGATGGTGCTCATCGGGGAGGAAGCTGTGGGACGCTCGGAGTCGATGAGCTCCCAGTCGGCCAACTGGATGAGATTCGCGCCGTTGTTGGCGGTGATGTTCAGGCGGTAGTGGGCATACTCTGCGGTCCGTGCAGGAAGTGTGAACTCCTTGGTGACCAGTCGGTTCTCCTTGTCCGTCTTCCAGGCCTGATTGGTGCGCGTGTCGAGAACGGTCCACGCCGCCCCGTCATCCGAGCCTTCGAGCGTGAAGTCCTTCGGGTCCCGCTCGGGGGAATCATTGGCGGAGGTCAGCGTGTAGCTGGTGACCGCAGCGGCCTCACTGAGTCGGTACTGTGCCCACCCGGTGGTTGAGCGGGCGAGCCACTTGGTGGAGGGCTGGCCGTCCTTGAGGGAGTCGGCGACCTCACTGGGCGGGTTGTCACTCGATGCGCTCACCTGCGCCACCAGCGGCAGCAGGCTTCCGTCACGGAACGCCTGGCCGGTCACGTTGGCGAGTTCGTCACCATAGGGAGCTGAGGGCGTCAGCGTGGGATCAGATGCCTCGAAGGAAGAAGTGAAGCCCGGCTCCGAAACCTCCACTGGGGCCGCCAGACCCGCCGATGGGGCCAGTGTCAGCCCCAGGATGCCTGTGAGAGCCAGTGCCGTGACCCGCGGCGTTCGCGCGCGGGTCACTCGCCGTCTCGGGGATTGGTGTGCCATGGATGGGGTCTCCTTCGTCTCCACTGGGTGACTGTCCTGAGGGATTCGGTCCTGCGCCCCTCCCGCCAGCGGAAGGACCACGCCCCTGCAGTGCAGGACGGACCTCATGTGCCCTGACATCGCTGTCACAGCACCTCGACAGATTAGCACCTGTCCCAAACCCGGTGGTGCCAACCGGTCGATACCGGAGAATGTGTCCATGCCAGAAGACGACCGGCCCGGTTCCCCCGCTCCCCGCCGCCCCACACTCGCCCAGGTCGCCTCCGCATCGGGTGTCAGCCTGAAGACGGCCTCCCGCGTTCTGGCCGGTGAACCATATGTCCGCGAGGAGACGCGTCGACGGGTCCTGGCGCAGGCCCAACGACTCGGCTACCAACGCAACTCCGCAGCCAGCCTCCTGGCGGCGGGCCGGTCCGTCGACTCCATCGGCGTCATCACCGGAGACCTCACCAACCCCTTCTACGCGGGGCTCGCCCAGGGCATCGAGGACGGCGCCCGCGACCGCGGCCTCCACGTGAGCATCGCCAGCTCCGCCGAATCCCCCGAGGCCGAGTGGTCACTCGCCCTCGGCCTGGCCTCCCAGCGCTGCCAGGCCATTGTCGTCGTCTCGGCGATGGAGGATCACGCCTGCTACCAGCGCATCCAGCAGGGAGGAACGCCCGTCGTCTTCGTCGATCGCCGTGCTCGAGGACTCGATGCCGACTCAGTGGTCCTGGACAACATCACCGGTGGGCGCCTCGCCGCGGAGCACCTCCTGCAAGCCGGACACCGCGAGATCGCCTATGTCGGGGACTTCGAGTGGCTGCCGACCCAACGCGACCGGATCAAAGGCTTCGGCGCCGCGATGGAGAAGTCCGATGTGATGGACTGGCAGTCCCTCATACGCTCCGATGCCCACGACGCGGCCACTGCGCGGAGGGTGGCGGCTGAGCTCCTCGACCAACATGACCCACCCACGGCACTGGTGGCGGGGAACAACCGTTCCGCACTTGGGCTCCTCCAGGAGCTCGCCTCGCGACACCCGCAGTGTGGCGGACCCGCCTTGGTCGGGTTCGACGATGCGGAGTGGGCGGAGGTGGTCGGGCTGACCGTCATCTCCCACGACCCCGTCGAGATGGGTCGGCGCGCAGCCCGTCTGGCCATCGACCGTATGGGCGACCGGGAGAAGGAGACTGAGGCTGTCGTCCTCCCCGTCAGCCTGGTGGCACGCGGTTCGGGTGAGCGCCCCGCGGGTTGATCGTTCCGGTCAGCCGTCAACGCCTTCCCATGCCGCGCGCAATGTGGTCAGGTCGAGCTTGTGCATCGGCAGGAAGGCCTGCGTGAGGCGTGCAAGCTGGTCTGGGGATCCCGTCTCCATCATCACGGCCATCTCCGCGGGCACGATCTGCCAGGACACCCCGAACCGGTCCTTCAGCCACCCACACTGCTCCGCTTCGGGGACCGCGGAGAGTGCCTCCCACAGCCTGTCGATCTCGTCCTGGTCCTCACATTCGACCAACAGGGAGACGCCCTCGTCGAAGGAGAAGGAATGCCCGAGGGCGCTGTCAGCCGCGGCGAACCACTGCCCGGCCAAGGTGAAGTCACCGAACATCAAGGTGCCCTCCGGGTCCGGCTCCATACCGGCGGGGTAGGGCGCGGTCAGGCCCTCGTGGGAGTCCTCGAAGACGGACATCCAGAAGTCCCGGGCGTCGAGCGCCTGGCCCGCCCGCTCCCCCGTGAACAGCAGCGAGGGGACGATGACGGGACGCTCGTCCCCGCCCGGGTCGGAGAGGATCAGCTGCCAGGAGACCCCGAATCGGTCCTGGACCCAACCGTAGTGGGGGGAGAAGGGGTACTCGCCGAGATCCATGAGCGCCACGCCCTCCTCGGCGAGCACCTCCCAGAGCTCGTCGAGGTGCTCCCGGGCCTGCGGGTCGCGCGAGGGATCGAAGTTGACGAAGAACGAGATCGAAGGATTCGGATGGAAGTAGGGGCCGCCGTCGATGGCCATGAAGCGGTGGCCGGCCAAGGTGAACACCAGGTTCAGTGCATCTCCCGAGGGAGTGCCGGACAGGACGATGGATGACTCCACGCGCGACTCCCCCACAGGCGTGAAGGCCCGGACATAGGTGTCGACGGCCTCGCGGGCCTGCTGGTCGAACCAGAGGTGGGGAACGATCGTCTGGACCATGGTGGGCTCCCGGGAGCGGACGAGCAGGGATCTCCGACACGTGTCGGAGATCACAACGATAGTCCGGCATTGCGCCCTCTGCGAGGGCAGGCTGCGGCATGGGCAGCGCCTGCATCGTGCAGCCCCGAGCTGGCCGGCGGAGGCGGGTCCGCGCTCAGGCAGTCGGCCCCGGTCACCCCGGTTCACACTCTCCAGGTCGACTCCCCGGCGCGGTACGGACACCCACTGCTGACCGCCCGCCCCATCGCTCTCGGCGGCCACGCCATCCCGTCCCCGCCCCCACTGACCGGTCGTCCAGGCTCACCCCATGGGGATGGTCGGGCGCGAGCGAATGTCATTGGTGTCAATGGTTGTCCACAGGTGGGACATCTCCGAAATGGTTGTCCACAGATTGAAGGAAACACTGGACGATCGAACACCTGTTCCATACGATGGGGATATGGAACCCACCACCCAACTACGACACACACCCCCCGGGCACACACCCCCCGAGGACACAGGCGCGCGGACACTCACAGAAGTGTCCGCGGTGGTAGCCCTACCCACGGTGGCGGAACTGACCGCCCTGATCGAGGAGACCGCCACCCAGGTCGGTCAGTGCAGTGACGTGGAACTGGTGGACCTCATCACCCACCTGGAAACCCTCAAGAACCAGTGCTGCGCCCTCCAGGCCCACGCCGCCCTCACCCTGGAGGACATTCGCCTCCAGGACGCCACCACGCCGAGGCAGCGGGAGGCGGCACACCGCAGTGTCATCAGCGAGATCGCCCTGGCACGCCGGGAGTCCCCCCATCGCGCCCGCACCCTGCTGGGACTCGCCACCGCCCTGCACACGGAACTCCCCCACACCCTGGCCCACCTCCAAGCGGGCCACATCAGTGAGTACCGCGCCACCCTCATCGCCCGCGAAACCGCCTGCCTGGAAGTACCCGACCGCCTGGCCGCAGACCACGCCCTCGCCGCAGAGCTTCCCACCTGGTCCAACCGGGAAGTCGCAGCCCGAGCCCGCAACGTCGCCTACACACTCGACCCCCACAGTGTCGTGGCTCACACCCAACGCGCTGAGAGCGAACGCCGGGTCACCATCCGCCCAGCCCCCGCCTGCATGGCTCTCGTCACCGCCCTCCTGCCCGCAGCCCAAGGCGTCGCCGTCCACGCCGCCCTCCTACGCGCAGCCGAGAGCGCCCGAGCCGCGGGCGATGAACGAGGACGCGGACAGGTCATGGCCGACACCCTCGTCACCCGCATCACGGGACAGACCACACCCACAGCCGTCCCCATCGAAGTCCAACTGGTCATCACCGACACCACCCTCCTCGCTGGCGGCCACGCCCCCGCCCGCCTCACCGGATACGGACCCATCCCCCCACACATCGCCCGACAACTCCTCGCCCCCACCACCAGCAGTCGGACTGGAAGCAGCACCGAACCCACCACCAGCACAGGCAGCAGAACCGGCAGTGGCACCGACACCGGAAGCAGCACAGGCACAGGTTCGGAAGTCGACCTGGATGGGGAGACCCGCCACTGGATCCGCCGCCTCTACGCCCACCCCGAGGACGGGCAACTCATCAACATGGAATCCACCCGCCGAATCTTCCCCACAGGACTACGCCACTTCATCGCCACCCGAGACGACGACACCTGTCGTACCCCCTGGTGCGGCGCACCCATCGCCCACATCGACCACATCACCCCCGCCCGAAACGGCGGCCCCACCACCGCCCACAACGCCCAAGGCCTCTGCATCCACTGCAACCAAGCCAAGGAAGCATCCAACTGGCACGCCCACCCTCAACCCGACGGCACCATCACCACCACAACACCCACCGGACACACGCCCACCCGCCCCCCCCCCCCCCAACCCCCCCCGCCCACCCCCCACCAAACCCCCACGACCCACCCACCACCAACACCGAGACCGAGACCGACACCAGCGACACCAGCGACACCAGCGACACCAGCGACACCAGCGACACCAGCGAGGACGCAGTCGACAGCAACGAGCTCCGCAGGCCCACACCTCGCAGCAGAGCACCCGCCGCCTGACCCGCACGTCCCCGGCCCCCGGAACTGCATCCGAGAAGTTCAGGTCCGGTGAGTCCGAGAGACACGCGCGCTCAGGGCTGGGGAATCACAGCAACTCCATGACGGGAGAGGCCTCGGTCGGCGCAGGAAAGTCCTGTTCCAGGACAGCCAGGTCCTCTTCGTCAAGTTCCCGTGCCAAGGTGCGGGCGGCGGCGTTGTCGCGCACGTGCTCCGGACTGGAGGTCTGCGGAATGGCGATGACGCCAGGATGTGTGAGCACCCAGGCCAGGGCCACGCGCGCCGGCGTTGCATCGTGGCGGTCGGCAACCCTTGCCAAAGAGGGAGAGCCGAGGACGCGCCCCTGCTCGATCGGGGAGTATGCCATCGTGGCGATTCCCCGGTCCCGCAGGACAGGAAGCAGCGCCGGCTCGGACCAGCGTCTCGACAGGTTGTAGAGGACCTGGTCGACCTCAGGCACCTCCCCCTCAGGCAGATCCGCGAGATCTGCGACGTCCAAGTTCGACACACCCCACCCTCCGATGAGACCACGGTCCACCAGGTCGTGGAAGCCCGCCACCGTCTCCTCCAGTGGAACGGATCCCCGCCAGTGCAGGAGGTAGAGGTCCACGTGGTCAGTCCCGAGCCGACGCAGGCTCGCCTCGCAGGACTCGGCCACTCCCCGTCGCGTCGCGTGGGAGGGCAGCACCTTGGTCACCACGAAGGCTTCGTCGCGACGAGCCCCGAGTGCTTCCCCGACCAAACGCTCGGAACGCCCATCCCCGTACATCTCCGCCGTGTCGAGCAACGTCAGTCCCAGGTCCAGACCCTCTCGGAGCGTCGCAATCTCACGCGCGCGACGCTCTGGCCTGTCCCCCATGTGCCAGGTGCCCTGACCCAGAGCCGGGACGATCCTGCCCGAGGGAAGCGTGACGGTGGAGGATGGTGCTGGGGTTCGGTCCATGCCTCCACGCTAGGTCCGCGCGCTCGGGGGTGCACCCGCACGCCGGAGCAGCGGCCGGACAGGTACCCACCGAACCGACAGACGAAGAAGGAACGCAGATGTCCGCAAGACCGAAGTCCGGGACCCACGAGGGTGGGCGACAGTTGTTGGTCAGCGCCTGCCTGGCGGGTCTCCCCTGTCGGTATGACGGGCGCTCCAAACCTGATCCCGAGGTCGTCGCCCTCGTCGCATCGGGCGCTGCGCTGCCCGCGTGCGCTGAGCAACTGGGGGGCTTGGACACCCCCCGTCCTCCCGCCGAGATCGTGGGCGGGGACGGCCACGACGTCCTGGCGGGACGCGCCCGCGTCCTCACCGACTCCGGCGAGGACGTCACCGAGGACTTCCTCCGTGGGGCACGGGCGACCGCCGGTCTGGCCCGCGAACACGGGGTGGAGGCTGCGGTCCTGCAGGCGCGCAGTCCCTCGTGCGGGTGTGGGAGGATCTACGACGGCACCCACTCGGGCACCCTGGTGGACGGGGACGGGGTACTCGCCGCCCTGCTGCAGACCCGGGGGATCACGACGAGGGCCGTGCGCGGCGGGCGCTAGCCTGCCACCATGACTTCCTGCCCCTGCGGGTCCGGCCTGGACCTGGACGACTGCTGCGGCCCCTACCTGGACGGCGAGCCCGCCCCCACGGCAGAGGCGCTCATGCGATCCCGCTACACCGCGTTCGCACGCGCCGACGAGGACCACATCTTCCGGACCTGGCACCCCCGCACCCGACCGACCGGGCCCTACACCGATCCGGACATCACCTGGACCGGACTGCGCATCCTCCACGTGAACGGCGGAGGGGACGAGGACGACAGCGGCGAGGTCGAGTTCATCGCCTCATGGCGACGTGACGACGGCGTGGCGGGACAGGTCCACGAGCTCTCACACTTCGCACGTCGCGCCGGACGCTGGTTCTACCTGGACGGCGACCTGGCCGCCGCGACGGACGGGGACGACCGTCAGCGCTGAGGGGCCACCGCTGAGGTCGGGGCGAGGGCGGACCGACGAGGCTCGTCTCCACCGGAGCACGGGCCGCGAGGCGACCGGCGCGGTCGCCCTCCACCAGACTGCGGGCACGAACCCTCCGGCGCGGTTGGCCTCGCCACGAAGCGCGGACGCTGTCCGCCGGACGGCCCCCTCATCCCCTCCGGGTGACCATCCGGACCATGGCACGTCTGAGCCGTGAGAAGGGCGGTTGCACCACGCGCAGCGTGTCGGGTGCCAGCGGCTTGGACAGCACCGGCTTGAGGTGGCTGAAAGTCGTGAATGAGGCCTCCCCGTGATACGCGCCGATCCCGCTGGCGCCCACGCCTCCGAAGGGGAGGGTCGGGATACCTGCATGGACCAGGGCGACGTCCAGGCCCACGCCTCCAGACGAGGTGTGCGCCACGAAATCCTCCCGTGTCTGTGCCGAGGATGAGAAGACGTACAGAGCCAGTGGCTTCTCACCTGCACGGACGTAGCTGATGGCAGCGGAGGCATCCGGCACGGGGACGATCGGGAGAATCGGCCCGAAGATCTCCTCCACCATGAGCGCGGGAGTGTCCGCCTCGGTGCGCGCAGCCGCAGGTTCGGTAGTGGCAGGCATCCCGACCACGGTTGGCTCCACGTAGAGCGACTCACGGTCGCGGCCTCCCCCGACCAGGAGCCGGGCCGGGTGGTGCGCGGTGCCGCCCGGACCTCTCCTCCTCGACGCGGCGCCTTCCCTCGCCGACAGCGCACCTTCCGGTGGCGAGACCGGACCGACCTCCGCCGCCACCGCGGCGTCGAGGAGACCGACGAGACGGTCAAAGTGGGAGGTGTTCACGATTCGCCCGTAGTCGGGACTCCGGACGGGGTTCCTCCCCCACATCTCCTCCACCGCGCGGCGGAGTGCGCGGGCCAGGGGTTCGACACGATCGGGGGTGGTGAGGACGTAGTCGGGAGCCACGCAGGTCTGTCCTGCGTTGACGAACTTCGCCCAGGCGATCCGACGCGCAGCGACCTCGATGTGTGCATCGTCGTCGAACCACACGGGTGACTTCCCTCCCAGCTCCAGGGTGATGGGGGTGAGATGCTCGGCGGCCGACCTCATGACCACCCGTGCCACGCGACCACCCCCGGTGTAGACGATGTGGTCGAAACGCTGGGTCAGGAGTTCGGTGGTCTCGGGCACCGCACCCTCGACCAACTGGACAGCGTCAGGGTCCAGGTGTCTTGGAAGCAGCCGGGCGAGGACTGCCGAGACGCGCGGGGCGAGCTCGCTGGGCTTCAGCACGGCGGCGTTGCCCGCGGCCAGCACCCCCACCAGCGGACAGAGCAGCAGCTGGAGGGGATAGTTCCACGGAGCGATCACCAGAACGACACCCAGGGGCTCGGGGACGAGACTCGCCTGCGTCGGCCGCATCGCCAGCGGGACGGGAACACCTCGCGGACGGGTCCAGCGTCCCAGATGACACAGGGCATGCGAGATCTCGGAGAGGACGACACCCAGTTCAGTCACCTGGGACTCTGTTGGGCTCTTGTGCAGGTCGTCCCACAGTGCGTCCTCGAGCTCGCGGGCGCCCTCGGTGAGCAGGCTCCGCAGGCCGAGCAGCTGGGTGCGTCGCCATCCCAACGACCGTGTGGTCCCGAAGTCGAAGGCCGCACGCGCCACTTGCACCCGCTCGGCAGGACTCGCTCCCGGATCAACGCTCATGCAGCGATGCTAGTGGGCCGGCCCGGCCCGGCACCCCGCCCCGATCCGTCATCAGTACCCCGTGAAGGTGTCCGTGACGACACCGGCGGCTCCTGCGCGCGCGAGCGCCTCCCGCGCCTCCGCCACGAAAGCCGGGGCTCCGGACACGTAGGCGCGGCGCGACCGGAGATCGGGGCAGCACGCGAGCAACTCCCCCGCTCCCAGACCCGTTCGTCGTTCCCGGTCCTTCTGCTGCTCCTCCACCACGAGGACGGCCACCCCTGAGTCGGACTCCCGCAGGTGCTCGACGAGGGCGGCGTCGCCGGGGTTGCACACCACGTGGACCAGGACCACATCGCGCGCCTCGCACCGCTCCCGCAGGTCGGCGAGCTGACCGAGGAAAGGCGTCACCCCGATCCCACGGGCGACCATGAGCACGGGGACCTGCGGGTCCTCGGGCAGGAGGAAGTCGCCGCGGATGCCCTCGCTGCGCACGACGGCACCCGCGGGCAGGGCGACGAGGGCGGCCTTGAACGCGCTGGGCCTCCCGGGCAGGCGGAACGCGATGCGGAGGAGCGGGCGGGGACCCTGCGCCTCCCCGGGCGCGCTCGTCAGGGAGAACACCCGACGGTTCCCCCTCAC
>JBQEKJ010000070.1:7190-9454 GCA_052103835.1 Pauljensenia sp. | reverse complement strand
CCTTCCACGATGGTGACACCATCACCATCGAGCCGTGGCGCGCGGAGGCCTTCCCGGTCATCAAGGACCTGGTCGTCAATCGCGCGGCACTGGACCGCATCATCCAGGCCGGTGGGTACATCTCCGTCAACACGGGTGCTGCCCCCGAGGCGCACTCCACGCCGGTTCCCAAGCAGAATGCGGACAAGGCCTTCACGGCTGCGGCCTGCATCGGCTGTGGCGCGTGCGTGGCGGCCTGCCCGAACGCATCCGCAATGCTGTTCACGGCCGCGAAGGTCACCCACCTCCACATGCTGCCCCAGGGACAGCCGGAGAACCTCCCGCGCGTGGTGAACATGCTCAACCAGATGGACGAGGAGGGCTTCGGCTCCTGCACGAACATCGGCGAGTGCTCGGCGGTCTGCCCCAAGCAGATCCCGCTGGACGTCATCGCGACCCTGAACCGCCAGCTCGGCAAGGCTGCCTTCCAGGGGGTCTGAGCGCTGGATCGGTGATGTGGGTCGTGCGGGGCTTGCGCCCCGGAGGTGCGACGAGCACGACCGACCTGCAGCGTCGGGACGATGGGTGCATCCCACCCCGACAGGACATGTGGCCAGACTGCGGCCCCACCCTCCTCGATGAGGGTGGGGCCGTGGCATGTCCCGGGCCATGGCGTGTCCGGGCTGCGGAAATACCGGTCGTCGGCCTGAGGGGCACCTCGGTCCCGTCGCACGGGAGTGACGTACTCGGCGTCGGCGTGGAGCCGTTCCGTGAGCGCGAATGCACCCAGTTTTCGACGTCAACGCGGCAGATCCAGGTCAGAGCGGAAGCGTCGATGCAGATCAGGGGCATTCAGCGAGATCCGGGTGCTGGGTCTCGGGGGGTTCTGTCGAGAAACTGGGTGCATTCCTGCACAGGGACCCCGGTGGGTGGTCGCCCGGAACGCGTGTCACCTGCTCCTCCGGTGACCTGACGGTGGCTGGGTTCCCAGGGGCTGGGGACGTGCGGAAGGTCCCGGGCGGCTGGCCGAGGGCGTCGTAGAGTGTCGTCGTCGGTCGACCTCAAGGAGTGGCAATGGGCGCAGAGTTCCGCATGGTCGGCGAGTCGGACGGTGTGGGAGTCGGTGGGGTCACACGGACTGACGGTCCGCGGTGGCGGCTGGGCACCGTGATCGGGGTCCTGGGACTGCTCGGCTTCGTGGTCCTGCTGACCGCGCTGCTGGTCGGGGTGTTCTCCACGGACTCCGGGACGCGGGAAGTCGCGGTCGGCCTGTTTCCCTGGGCACTGGCATGCCTGGGAGTGGGGATCGCAGGCATGGTGCTCGCGGGCTCACGCACGCCTTCGGCTGTCACCGATGCTGGTGCCGAGCCGGGTGGCGACCCCGATGCCGCGTCAGCCTCCGACCGACCGGATGCTGACGGGACTTCTGGGGAGGGATGACAGAGGCGGGCGACGAGCCGCACCGTGACCGGTCTGCCAGGCGCCGGGCAGTTCGTGCGGACTAGAATCTCTCGGGTGAGTGATGAACCCCTGATCCTCGGCATCGAATCCACGTGCGACGAGACCGGCGTCGCCCTCGTGCGTGGCTCCGAGCTGCTGGTCGACCGCACCGCCACCTCCATGGACCAGTACGCGCGCTACGGGGGCATCATCCCTGAGATTGCCTCGCGCGCTCACCTGGAGTCCTTCCTGCCGACCCTCGACTCGGCCCTCGCGGAGGCCGGCGTCGGCCTCGACCAGGTCGATGCCGTCGCCGTGTCCGCTGGACCCGGACTGGTCGGATCGCTGACGGTGGGGATCTGCGCGGCCAAGGCTCTGGCCACGGGACTCGACCTGCCCCTCTACGGGGTCAACCACGTGATCGGGCACCTTGCGGTCGACAAGGTCGCCGAGGGCCCGCTTCCCCAGCGTTTCATCGGCCTGGTCGTCTCGGGTGGACACTCGAACATCCTCTTGGTCGAGGACATCGCCACCGACGTGCGTGAACTCGGTGGCACCCTGGACGACGCGGCGGGGGAGGCCTTCGACAAGGTCGGACGACTCCTGGACCTGCCCTACCCGGGCGGCCCGTACGTGGACCGCCTCTCACAGCAGGGGAACGTCAACGCGATCCGCTTCCCACGCGGCCTGGCCGCGGGCAAGGACAAGGAGCGTCACAGGTACGACTTCAGCTTCTCCGGACTCAAGACGGCCGTCGCCCGCTACGTCGAGGGCGTGCAGGAACGCGGGGAGGCCTTCAGCCCTGAGGACATCTGCGCGGGATTCTCCGAGTCCGTCAACGACTC
>JBQEKJ010000070.1:0-7180 GCA_052103835.1 Pauljensenia sp. | reverse complement strand
GCTCACCGCGAAGGCGGTGCGCGCCGCCCGCGACACGAACTGCGACACGATCGTCATCGGTGGGGGCTTCTCCGCGAACTCCCGCATCCGGTCACTCATCACCGAGCGCGCCCACGCCGCGGGCCTCGCCGTCCGCATGCCGCCGCTGCGCTTCTGCACGGACAACGGGGCCCAGATCGCAGCCATCGGTTCCGAGCTGGTGCGGGCGGGCCTGCCACCCTCGGACTGGGACTTCTCGCCGGACTCCGACATGCCGCTGACCCAGACCTACATGGCACCGACACCAGTGCAGGTCATCGTCTCCTGAGCCTCGGCCTCCGGCAGACGGGAAGTGCGCCCCCTCGTCGGTGCTGGTGTTCCCTGCTGTCGATGCTCCGGTCCCAGGATCCCCCGGCTGCCGGACGTTCCGGGCTCGTCCGCCACGCTGCCAACCTCCGGTGAGCACTCTCGCCCACACGCAGGGAGTCAGATTCGTCACACCTGCTAGCCTGTGGCTGTGACGCCGGACGGAGGGGGCGCAGGGTGGCGGATGTCGAGTTCGACCGTGACGCGGTCGGGGTGAGCGCCAAGACGGATTGGCAGGATGCTGCTGACTTCGCACGGATCGGCAGTTTTCTCGCCTCCTTGCAGGTGGCCCCGAGCGCTCTGGAGCTACCGGTTGGCGACAACGCGGGCATTGGCGCACTGCGCAGGGCCCTGATCGACTTCCGGTCCACCCTGCGCTGGGTGGTCCTGGAGTACGGGGATGCGTGTGCTGTGCTCGGTTCAGGTCAGGAAGCGGCGATCACCGACTTCGACGAGACCGAGTACCAGCAGGTCGACGACTTCCGGGAGCTCGTCTCTCGTTTGGAGGGTTGAGCGGTGGCCGGGGAGGACGTCATGCCCCTCCCCCCGGACATCCGGGCGCAGGCACAGGCGCTCGCCGACGACCTCGAGTTGGTCGGCAAGTCGGTCGCCCACACCCAGGTGGCCTCGAGCCCCTCGACGAGCGTGCCGGGATGGGTGGGGGAGTCCTCCGATGCCTACACGGGGGAGATCCAGAGGCTGGGAACGCATGCGCGTGGACTTTCCGGATGTTTCGCTGCACCCGCCCAGGCGCTGCGCGACTGGGCGGAGGAGACTGGCGTGTCCATCCAGACGGAGGTCCCCGGGCTGTGGGCGCAATATGATGCCGCCCAGAATGCCTGCCAGGGACAGCTCGAGGCCTTCGAGTCCGAGATCGCGAGGGCACGGGACGGAGGCCACCCGTTCGACCACTGGTCGATCCAGAACGAACGCACGAGGATCCGCGCAGCGCGCGACGATGCGCAGACCGCGATTCTCGAGGAGTACCGCAGGGAGATGGATCGGCTCGACGAGGCGGCGGCCGCCGCCTCGGTCGTGGTGAGGGGGGTCCTCGACCAGGTGGTCGATCCCGCGGTGGCCGGGCACGGGCGAGCTGCGGTGGCAGCAACGCTCTTCGACGACATGCCGCTGGTGGACGGCCAGGCCACTTGGGAGTACGCACAGAGGATGGCCCCCGAGATCGCGGGCGCCATGCGCGACGAGGACCTCACGGCAGAGGAACTCGGCGACTTCCGCGACAGCTACGGTGACCTCCTCGAGAACCCGTTCTACGCCAATGCACTCATGGAACGCATGACTCCCGACGAGGTCATGGCCTTCACGCTGCGAGTGTCCGGGATGATGTGGAGCGCGGGAGAGGGAGTCGCCGGTGACGTCCTCCGAAGCGTCGGCACGACCCTGGTGCTGTCCACCGGTGGCACCAACCTCGCCCAAGACAACATCGACGCCCAGACCTCCTTCGAGATCGCGCGACGCGGTGTGCTCGCGGCGGATGGCTCGACGTTGGACGACCTCTCCGCTCGACGCATGGAGGAACTGAAGTCGGCGGGACGCACCATCTACGATCCCTCCCGGTTCATCCCCGACTCCTTGGTCACCGAGGTGGCAGGCTACGAACTGATCACCCAGGTCATGGGTGCCGCTGCTGGCGACAACCCTGACCTCGCGCTGGGAGCGGCCTACTTCACGGACCCGCCGGGTGGGGTGTCGGTCGCGCGTGACATCGTCGCCTGGGACAACGAGGTCAGGACGTACCAGGGGCTCCACGGCTATTCGGACGGGCCTCTCTTCCTCGGCACCGACCAATCTATCCGAGACCCACTGCACACCATGTACGTGCTCATGGACCGCCCCGATTCATTGGACCTCGACACCGCCGACCAGTCCCTTGTGGCGGCCGATCGCACCCGCCTGGACTCAGTTCAGCACTTCCTCACCTCTGACACGCCCTTCGATGTGGACAGCAACTGGGACGGTGAGATCAAGAAGGATGAGGGGCCCATGGACATGACGCGCTACCTCACCGGCTTCCGTCAGAGCGGAGGCTTCGCCGGGGAGTACCACGGATTCCAGGACGGCGGCGAGGCGTTCGGAGAAGCCATCCAACAGGCGTCCTACGAGGGCGAGTACCCGCCTCCCCAGCCCACAGACCATGCTTCCAGAGGTGACTACGAGCGCGCTCTGGCTGACTGGGAGGCCGGCAAGGAGGCATTCTCCACCCGAGACTCAGCTGCCACCCAGATCGCTGGGAGCTTCCTGCTGGGCTATCAGGACGGGTTGGACGCCGACTTCAACATTCGCTGGGTCGGATCTTCCGACACGATAGATGGACAAGATGTCTTCGGTCACTCCAATCCGGCCCTGCGCTCCTGGGCGGGGGTTGTGCTCGCACCGCATGTCGAGAGCATCACCAACAGTCTGCCGGGGCACTACTCGTCCTTCGCGGTCGTCGGCACGGGGCCCGACGGGCATCAGTTTCACTTCTCCCAAGAGACCGCGAACCGCATCCTCGGGAGGAACGGGGTCCTCGTCGATCTCGGTTTCGATCGACCCGAGATCGACGGGAAGGGAACGGAGGACCCTTCTGACGACACCTACGTCGGGCGGGCTCCGGCTGTCGACAACCTCCTCATCGCAGCCAAACAGGGATACGAGGCTGACATGCGCAACGCGTTGGGAACGGGCGTCACCTCGGACCTCGACCGTGCCACCGACCGGTGGGCGCCGATCATCGAAGCCTCCCACACCGCGCCGGAGGAGGCATCGGTCGAGGCTCTGCGGGCCCTGGATGCCCGGAATGAGCGTTGGCAGGGCCTGATCACCGCAGGGGTGGGAGCGATCCCCTTCGGGGAGGTTGTCTCCGATCCCGTGGGGAAGTGGGCGATCGACCAGGCCAAGTCACATGCGCTGACGCCCACCCTCGAAGCGATGCTCTCCACCGACCGGGCGGCGGATGGCGAGGTCAAGCTGGTCGGCAAGATTGAGATGGCAGAGCGCTACATGGCCGATGCGATGTACTCCGTGCTGTCGACGGACGGGAGGTTTCTGCCGGGACCGGACTCGCCCGAGGCGTACTGTGAGGGCCCCGATTCGGTGTCCTCATTCGTCACCCCGCTGGGTGACGTCATCGCCTACGACACGATGACCTCGGAGCAGCGCGCGCAGTTCGAGCACTACCTGCTCCAGGAGAAGAACGGCACGGGGTACGCCTCCTCGGTCCTGCGCACCGGCGAGGCACTGAATCAGAGCCTCCTCGAGCGTGGTGAGGCCCGTACGCTCGGATCCCGCGATGATGAGGGGTGAGAGGGATGTCCTCGGCGGCCGGGTTGCGGGGACGTCTCGTGGCGTCCATTGCCGGGGCGGTTGTGGCAGCGATCGTCCTGGGAGCCTGTGTCGGGGAACAGGGGATGTCTGGGCAGTCCCAGTCCCAGTCCCAATGGACCGGAGGATCGGCAGTGAGTGACACCGCAGACGACATCAGCATTGACGTGCCTGCCGGCTGGGTTCGCGTGGAAGAACCGGTGCGTCCGTTCACGCTGGCCTTGGCGCATGCCGAGGACCCCACGGGGAACTACGGCCTCAAGGTGCAGTGGTGGTCACCCCAAGAGCTCAAACGCATCTATCGGGGTGCCTCGGACGGGCCGATCACGATCCATGTGGAGACATACCGGGACAATGCCATGGCGGATGCCGCCAAGGGGGAGGACATCTCCGGGAGCGAGGCACTTCCCGACCGTGCGATTGGGGGGGATGAGGCTGCCGGTATGTCCTACCACCACTCCGACGACCGAGGTGGCACCGTCACCCAGAGATGGTTCGTGTGGCGCCACGACGGGCTGTGGGTGATCTCGCTGAGCTCAGACGAGGAGGAGGCGCAGGTGCCCGTCGAGCTGGTCGACTCCCTGGACACCGTCCAGTGGACTGCTCCAGGGCAGGCACAGTCCTCCTGACACCTTTTCCCTCGCCGGCTCGCGGGTCCCTGTCCGGCAGCAGGACGGACCTCGGCCCAGAACAGGACGGACTTCGACGAGATGGGGGGGTCAGCAGGGCGGGTTGTGCACGGCGCCCGGGTCCCTGACGGTGCGCGACTCCAGGAACTCTGTGGGATCCAGTGGCCGGTCGGCGCGCATCTCGGCGCGGATCAGCTCGGCCACCGCATCGAGGGGATCCCGGGAGTTCTCCGCGACGAAACGCTGACGCTGGTAGGAGGCACCGAGGCGCAGGATCTCGTGGACCCCGTCCAGCTCGTCGGCGCAGCGCAGGTCCCGCGCGACGGGTGCCAGGTCCTCCAGCATGGCCTCCACCGTGTCGCGCACGTGTTCCTGGTGGCCCTGCGCGTCCAGGACCAGCACGGCGTCCATGCCGTAGCGGGCGGAACGCCACTTGTTCTCCGCCACGAACCACTCGGGCAGGACGGGCAGCTCCTCCCCGGCGTCGATCATGCGCGAGTAGTGCTCCACCAGGCAGTGGGTGAGGGCGGCGAAGGCTGCGACCTCCAGGATGTTCGTCGCGGCGTCGAAGACACGGTTCTCGACGGTGCCGAGCTTGGGGGAGGGACGCACGTCCCAACGGATCTCGTCGAACCCCTTGATGACACCGGTGGAGATCATGTCGTCGGTGTAGTGCTCCAGTTCCGCCCAGGTGCGGAACTGGCGGGGGATGCCCGCAGTGGGCAGTTGCTGGAAGACCATGGCGCGGTTGGACGCGTAGGCCGTGTCCACGCCTGCCCAGAAGGGTGAGGAGGCGGACAGGGACTGCAGCTGGGCGAAGCGCGTCGTGAGCGCACACAGTATGGGCAGGACCTTGTCGCGCTCCTCCACGCCGACGTGGACGTGTACTCCGTAGAGGAGCATCTGTCGACCCCAGTACTGGGTGCGTTCGACCAGTTCCGCGTAGCGCTCGGAGTCGGTGACCCGCTGGTAGGCGGGACGCGCGAAGGGGTGTGTGCCGGCGGTGGCCAGGTCGATGCGCAGTGCATCGGTGACCGGGCGCAGTGAGGTGACGGTGGTGGCGAGGTCGTGGAGGCACTCCGCCACAGTCTCGCGGGCTCCCGAGGTCACCTCCACGGTGTTGAGGAGCATCTCGCGGTGGATGTGGGGGCTGAGCTCCCCGTCGTGCGTGGCGCCGGCGATGACGGCGTCGGCAGCCTGGCGCAGGTCATTGGAGTCCTGGTCGACGAGCTGGAGCTCCCACTCGACGCCGATGGTCGAACGCTGGGAGGGGGTGAAGGGAAGGGGCATGGTGCCTCCCGTCCTGAGGGTCCTGGGTGTCCGGGGTCGGGCACCATGTCTCAAGTCTGGCAGCGTCGGGCGAGGATCGCGCAGTGCCGGCCCTCCACGCGGGTCGCAATCAGCGTCATCGTCCCCGACCCGCGCAGCCGCAGGGAGCGGCGCAGTGCCGCGGGGTCGAGGTCCACCCCGCGTTTCTTCACCTCCACGCTGCCCACGTCGAGTCCGTCCAGGGCCGCCTGGATGGCCTTGGGGCGCAGTGCCACGACGTCGAGCACCTCGAAGCGCGCGGCGAAGGGGGTCTCGGGCAGGTCGTCCCCCGTCAGCCACGCGATGGACGGGGACACCAGCTGTGCCCCGAGGTCCTCGGCCAGGCGGGCGACGAGGCCCGAGCGGATGACGGCCGGGTCAGGTTCGGCGACGAGGGCGCCCAGGGGTCCCACGGATGCCTGCCTGACGGGAGTGCTCGCGGACGCGATGGTCGGGTCTGCGAGGGTGTGCGCGCCTCCCCCTCGCAGGACGAGGGCGGAGCGTCCCGGTCCCTCAGGGGACAGGGGTGGCGTCCACAGGGCGGCCTCCACGAGATCCCCGTCCACGGAGGTCCACTGCGCGTGGCAGTCGTCGGGCAGTGCGGCGTGGGGGACTCCGGGGGCCATTTTCACGCCGACACGCTCGAACGTGCCCCGCCAGGAGAGCACGGTGGAGAGGGGAGGTGACCACTGCTCGGGTCCGAGGCGCCGGGCGGATCCACCGGCGGTGCCCGTGCGGCGGGCCGGGTCGGCGAAGAGGGCGTCGATCCCCTGCTCCCGCAGATCGTCGAGGTCGAGGTCCGAGACGTCGCCGAGGATGACCTCGGCGTCGGGGAATGCACGGAGGTTGACCGCCGCGGCAGCGGCGGCGTCCTCGTCGATGTCGACCGCCAGCACCCCCAGTCCGAGACCGGCGAGCGCGAGGGCGTCCCCGCCGATCCCACATCCGAGGTCGGCGACGTGGGTCGCGCCCCCGCTGCGGAAGCGTTCGGCGTGGCGTGCGGCGACAGTCAGGCGGGTGGCCTGCTCCAGGCCGTCGCGGGTGAAGACCATGGACCGGGCGAACTCGCCGAACTTGGACTCCGCGTGGTCCCGGAGGTCCAGTTGGGTGAGGATGGCGGCTACGACGGGAGCATCGACCCCCTGGTGGCGCATGGCGGCGTCCAGACGGGTGGAGTCTCGGTCTCTGCGGTCGATCAGGGACTCCAGGGAGGCGAGGAGTTCCCAGCCGGGGGAACTGAGGACGGGGTCCAGGCGGGTGGTCACCGGGACATCGTCCCACGGGTGCGGGCATGCGTGCCGCCGGCGGGCAGAGTGGACCCGGTGGGGGCCCGTGGTGCCGGTGGGGGCGCGACGAGGGCGGAGCGGGGGACACGTTGGCACTCGGCTTGTCAGAGTGCCAGCCGCGTCCTAGACTTGGGCGCGGAACGCGGCCCACAGCCGCGGTCGGGCTCCGGACCCTGACCCCCGCGACGGCAGGGTGGAACCGGAGCGCACCAATGCGCGAACATCAGAAAGGGAGTAACGACAGTGTCGATCTCCATCAAGCCCCTCGAGGACCGCATCGTGATCCGTCAG
>JBQEKJ010000069.1:0-9497 GCA_052103835.1 Pauljensenia sp. | reverse complement strand
GTCCGCTCTGTTCCCGCCGTGAGGTCCGCCCTGCCCGCGTCGCCCTCGTCAGCATCGGTACCGACCGGATCGAGGGGGCCACTCCCTTGTCGGCCACGTTGCTACTGTGCGGCCATGAGTCAGTTGTGGATGCCGGTCACCCACTCGCGCTGGGTACGCTCCTCCCCGTCCAGTGGGTGCTTGCGGTGTGGGGAAGTGGCGCGCTGGCACGGATCCTCCGCATGGTGGTGGGCCGGTCGGCGTTGACGCCCAGCGTCCGCTTCGTCCTGCTCTTCTTCCCGAAGCTGGAGGCAACGGTGCTGGTCTTCGGCGTGATGATGCTGCCGGGGCTGCCCACCGCGGTCATCCGGTCCATGAGTGGGCTCTTCCTCGCCCTGGTCGCCGCGGTCTGGTCATTGGTGGAGCGCTGGCCGCTTCCCCGCTTCCTCCTCGACCAGGTCGCACGAGCGGCCCCCGGGAGGGACGACGACGAGGGCGGGGAGTAGTCCGACCCGTACCGTTGCCGGCTGTCGGTGCGCTGGTGCCCGGTCAGCGTCGACGAGGGCGCCCCGCCCACGGTCGGCCCACGTCGGGATGGGGATGTGCCTACTGCGGTGGATGCTCCACGGAGGAGGTGGCATCGACCGGACTACAGTGCCGAACGGGTCCCGTCCAAGGAGCATGTCCATGACCAGTAGCACTGACCGACAACGGTCCCTCGCGCCCTCGTTCGCCGCCGAGCAGGCGGACTCATTCAGGTCGGACGCATTCGGGAGGATCGTCCAGAACGCCGTCAGCGCCCAGGGTGCGGATGCCGTCAGCCTCGACCGGGACACCGTCAACCGGATCGACGACTCCACGTCGGAGCGCCTGGACAGCTGGGCCGTGACGGACCAGAAGCACTCGGGTCGGTGCTGGGCGTTCGCGGCACTCAACGTCCTGCGGGCACGGATGGTGAAGGAGCTGAACCTCGGTGACTTCGCGTTCTCGCAGAACTTCATCGCCTTCCACGACAAGCTGGAGAAGGCCAACCACCTCCTGGTCCGCGCGATCGGGACGGTCGACGACCCCCTCGGTGACGAGGGCGTCCGCAACCTCCTGAACGGTGTGGGCGACGGCGGGTTCTGGACCCAGTTCCTCGACCTCGTCCGCAAGTACGGTCTGGTCCCGGTCTGGGCGATGCCGGACACCGAGTCCGCGGGCAACACCGACCAGATGAACCGCGCGCTCGCGGTCGTGCTGCGCCGCGGGGTCGGGAGAATCCGCGCCGCGCACACCGACGTCGACTCGATCCGCCTCGACACCATGAAGGACGTGTGGCGGATCCTCGCGATCCACCTGGGCACCCCACCGACCAGCTTCGTGTGGCAGTACCGCGACGCGGACAAGGTCTTCCACTCCGAGGGTGGGATGACACCTCTGGAGTTCGCCGAGAAGTACGTGCCCGCCGAGATCTTCGACTACGTCGTGCTCACCCACGACCCCCGCGAGGAGCACCCCGAGGGGCGCCGATACATCGCCGAGCACTCGCCGTACATGGAGGGCTGCCCACCGTACTCACAGATCACCGCGCCCATCGGGGACCTCAAGAAGGCTGCCATCGGGGCCATCCGCGACGGCGAACCCGTCTACTTCACCTGCGACGTCAAGAAGCAGTTCGACAAGGAGGGCGGGATCTGGGACGCGAAGCTCCACGACTACGGCGCCCTCTACGGCGTGGGGATGGACATGACGAAGGCCGAGAGGATGCGCCTCCACGACACGGGGTCCACCCACGCGATGACGCTCGTGGGCGTCGATCTGGTGGACGGGCGGCCGCGCCGGTGGCGTGTGGAGAACTCCTGGGGGGACGAGGTCGGACACAAGGGCTTCTTCACCATGGACGACTCCTGGTTCGACGAGTACGTCTTCCGTGTCGCCGTCGCGCCGGAGCGTCTCACGCAGGCCCAACGGGCTGCCCGGACGGAGGAACCTCTCGTGCTGCCCGAGTGGGACGTGATCTGAGGCCCCGACCGCGTCGTGTCCGGCCCCCAATGTGGGAGTGGGCGTGACGCGGCTTGTCGAACGGCTGGCTCCCTCCCCACCCGGGGCGCAAACCGCGGTCCCGACAGGGAGGCCAGCTGACTACGCCGGCTGTGCCCCCGACTCCTGACCCATACCCACACCCGCGAGCTCGGGCTCCGGCACGGACACCGGGCGCCCGTCGTGGGAGTCGGCAGGGATGTTGTACCTGTCGTCGCGGCGCCACCATGAGGCCAGGACCGACCCGGAGATGTTGTGCCACACGCTGAAGAAGGTCGAGGGGATGGCGACGACTGGGTTCGCAGCGAAGGCCTGCAGTGCCAGGGTGGCGCCGAGCGCGGAGTCCTGCATCCCGACCTCGAAGGTGATGGCCTTCTGCTGCGCATAGCGGAAGCCCTGCGGGTACACGCGGAACATGACGCGCGAGAACAGGTATCCCAGGCCGTAGCCCGACAGGTTGTGCAGCATGACGACCGGGAGGATCATCGCGGTCTCGGCGGTGAAGAGCTTCGCATTGTTCGCGGCCACGACCACACCGATGATCATGAGGATCGCCACCTGGGAGACGGCCGGCATCACCGCGGTGACCTTGGAGACCTTGGCCCCGAAGATCGTGTGGACCGCGACGCCCAGCGCCACGGGGATGAGGACGACCTTGAGTGCGGTGACGAAGAGGGCGCCGACCGGGATCGCCACGTACTGGCTGGCGAGCGCGCTCATGAGGAGGGGCACCATGAAGGGTGCGAGCAGGGTCGACAGCAACCCGATGGAGACGTCCAGCGCCACGTCACCGCGCGAGAGGAACGACATGACGTTCGAGGATGTCCCGGACGGGCAGCACCCGACCAGGATCACGCCGACGGCCACCATCCCGTCCAGGCGGAACAGCCAGCACAGGAACACGGCGAGCAGCGGCATGATCACGTAGTGGGCGACGGTGCCGACGATCACCATCAACGGCATCCTGGCGATGCGCTTGAAGTCGTCGATGCTCAGCGTCATGCCCATGCCGAACAGGACGACGGAGAGGAAGTAGCCGGTGTAGGACTTCGCCCACAGGGAGGTCACGGGGGCGAAGTAGTTGAGGACGGCCCACACGACGACGACCAGTGTGAACCACTTCGTGAGCCAGGTCCCGAACTGTTGGACCTTTGACATGGGAGATCACTTCTCTTGGGTGGCGGCACCGGCGCGGGGTGGCTCGGTGCGGTACGGGTGATGGGGATGGGCACGACTGCCGGGGCTCGTGCGATCGCTGATGAGCCGACGAGGGCGCGCAGGTCATGCGCTGGAGACTCGTGGACTCCGGGCTGTGGGGCCTGTGGCCCCGGCCCGTGCCGGGTAGGTGCCGCCCGGTGGGGTGGCGCCGCAGGGACAGTCAGTGTGCACAAGGGGGAGCGGCGGGGTCTGCCGCCAGTGCTCCCGCCCTCGTGCGGGGATCCGGCTTCTCGGGGGCCGGGTCAGTCCGCCGACGAGGGCGGATCGGTAATTCGACGGGAGCATACGAGGGCGTCGCCGGCGTGTGGTACCGGGAGCGAGAGCTGGAGTGAGCTCATCGGTTCAGACGACCTTTCGGTGCTCGTCGATGGCGGGTCGGGAGATGGCCCGCAACGGTTGCGACTGTAGGCCCGAGTCCTGGTGCGGTGTCGCGCTGTCCATCTTTCGACCCTTGAAGGAGTCTTGACCCGGATATGACTCCTGGGTGGGCTGGGGTGACTCCGGGGTGGGCGACGGAGCGGCTTGTACCGCCTCCGTGGCGGGGCGGACTCAGCGCGTCGGGTCGACCAGGACCTTGACGGCGCGACGCTGGTCCATCAACTCATATCCCTGCGCGACCTCGGAGAGCCCGACCGTCCGGTCGAGCACCAGACCCGGCTCGATCTCGCGCGCGAGCACCCGGCGCACCAGGTCCTCGGCGTAGATGCGGGTCGGGGCCATGCCGCCGCGCATGGCGATGTTGCGGCGGAACTGGTCGCCCAGGTGCGAGGTCGCCTGGTGGGGCACCCCGACCCACCCGACGGTGCCCCCGGGTGCGGTCGAGCCGATGGCCTGTGCCAGGGAGGAGTCCGTGCCCACGCACTCCAGGACCGAGTCCGCTCCCCACCCGTCGGTGAGTTCGCGGATGTGCGCGATGCCCTCCTCGTCGCGCTCCGGGACCACGTCGGTGGCGCCGAAACGTCGGGCCAGGGCTGCGCGGTCCTCGTGCCGGGACATGGCGATGATCCGCTCGGCGCCGAGCGTGGCGGCAGCCAGGACACCGCACAGGCCGACGGCCCCGTCCCCGACCACGACCGCGGTGGAGCCCGGCCCCACACCTGCCGAGACCGCCGCGTGCCAGCCGGTCCCCATGACATCGGAGACGGCGAGCAGGGAGGGGACCAGAGCCGGGTCCGGGTCGCCGCCGGGGACGACGACGCAGGTGGCATCCGCCCAGGGGACACGGATCGCTTCCGCCTGGCAGCCGTCGTACCACGCGAGGTTCGGGCAGCCGAAGGGTCGTCCCTTCCGGCACATGGCGCAGCGTCCGCAGGCGGCGAAGAAGGGGATGATGACCCAGTCGCCGATGTGCACGTCGCGGACCTCCGGGCCGATCTCCGTGACCACGCCGACCGCCTCGTGGCCGATGCGGCGTGGCTCCGGCGTCTCGGAGATCCCGCGGTATCCCCACAGGTCCGAGCCGCAGATGCACGTGGCGACCGTGCGGATGACGGCGTCGGTGGGCTGCTCGATGACGGGGGCGGGGACCTCTTCGACGCGGATGTCGCGTGCTGCGTGCAGGACGGTTGCTCTCATGCCTCCATTGTGGTCCTGTCGGGCCAGTCCGTTGCGATTGGCAGGTCACCCATCACCATGCCGACAAACCACCGCAACCACCTCCCTGACCGGGGGTATTGCGCTCACACCTGAACCCGGCGTCCTGTTCGAGGGTCGAGGGTCGAGAGTCGAGGGTCCGCTCTGTTCGTGCGTTGAGCTCCGTCCCGCTTCTCGGGTGGTCTTTCCGCCCGTCGGCGGGGTCGGGACTCAACATTGTGGTCGACACGTGTGCGGGAATGCACCCAGTTTCTCCGTCAACACCGCAACGCTCGGAAGATGCCTGCGACATCGTTGCTGGTCAGCGGCGAGCAGGGTGGTGTGGAGCGTTCGCCTGCGGCTCCTGGGTCGAGAAACTGGGTGCATTCCTACACATGCGAGTTCAGATGCCGCCCTTGTGGGTGGTCGCATCGGAGTGGCAATGGGTTCGCGCGCTCGGATCGAACGGGGAAGGGAATGGGCCCCAACCAGCAGCGACGCCGCTTGACGGAACGCAGAAGTGCCCGACGCGCGCCCAGACGTGAGCGGACTTCGACCCTCGATCCCGCCAGCGGACTTCGCACCCCGAAGAGGGGGACCTCGGCAGAGGGGGGAGCGACGCCGTTGTGCGAGCCAAGAAAATAGATATCATGTTGATATCCGACTGGGCGTGAGCCGCCCCCGTACCAGATCCGCACCGACCCAGGAGAGCACATGGCCGACAGACCCGATCCCCACGATCCCTCTCACGCTTCTTCGACGCCCGCGCCTACTCCCATCCCGGCGTCGACCCCCGCCCGGGCTCACGCGCCCGGCGACGACACCCCCGAGGACACCACGCCCGCCGGGCGTCCCGTGGGTCACGAGGGCATCCGTGTCGACGTCGACGAGAAGCGGGCCGCAGCCGGTCCTTCCTTCCTCGCATTCCTCATGCTCCTCGCGATCCTTGCGGTGCTGGTGGTGTCCGTGGTCGTCTTCGTCCGGGGGGTCGTCTCCGCCGACAGCGGTGGCAGCCCGGCGCTGATCGTCGTGGGCAGCCTCATGCTCACCCTCGCCCTGATCGCGTTCTCCACGCTGACGATCGTCTCCCCGGGCCAGACCTCGGTGCGCCAGTTCTTCGGGCGCTACATCGGCACCGTCCGCCGCACTGGCCTGGTCCTGGTCCCGCCACTGACCACGGGCAAGAAGGTCTCCGTCAAGGTCCACAACTTCGAGACCAACGAGCTCAAGGTCAATGACCTGGACGGCAATCCCATCAACATCGCCGCCATCGTCGTGTGGCAGGTCGCCGACACCGCGCGCGCCGTCTACGCGGTGGAGGAGTACGAGGAGTTCATCAAGACCCAGTCCGAGGCGGCCCTGCGCCACGTCGCCACCACCCACCCCTACGACGAGCCGGGACCGGGGGAGACCTCGCTCCGTGGCGGCACCGACCTGGTCTCGGCCGAACTGGCCACCGAGGTCGCCGAACGCGTGGCGCTCGCGGGCCTGGAGGTGGTGGAGGTGCGCATCTCGTCGCTGGCCTATGCTCCCGAGATCGCCCAAGCCATGCTCCAACGCCAGCAGGCCGGCGCCATCATCGACGCCCGCGAGCAGATCGTCGAGGGCGCGGTCACCATGGTCGACCAGGCACTGAGTAGACTCGAGAAGGAGGACATCGTGGCGCTCGATGACGAGCGCAAGGCCCAGATGGTCTCCAACCTCCTGGTGGTGCTGTGCTCCGACCAGCGCACCCAGCCCATCGTCAACGCCGGATCGCTCTACTCCTGAGCCGCTCCTGATCCATGGCTGATCGCGACCCTGCCGCCGCCGGCTCCCCCGTCCCCCCAGAAGGGGCGGGGGATCGGCGCGCCTCCGCCCGCAGTGGCGAAGCCAGCAGCGGCGAAGTCCACTCTGTTCCACCCACGCAGTCCGCTCCCTCCACTGTGGAGGAGCCGGGCACGAGGGCGCCCGTGCGACGCAGCCGCAAACAGGTCCTCCTCCGCCTGGACCCGGACGTCCATGCGGCGGTCGCCAAGTGGGCGGCCGATGACCTGCGTTCGGTGAACGCCCAGATCGAGGTCCTCCTGCGCCGCGCGCTCAAGGATGCGGGTCGGGATCCCCACGCCGCCCCCATGCGTGGACGAGGGCGGCCGCGCTCGGGCGAATGAGGCGGGATGTGGGCGGCGGCGGGTCCGCGGGCGACGGCTACCAGGTCCCGACCCGGGCGGGGCGCGATCTCGACGCCTTGGGCAGTGCTTGCCTTCTGTGCGACCACCCACGTGCAATGAACGCCCGAGCGGGGAAAGGGAAAGGGAGAGGGGGAGGTCCTCAGTCCTGGTCCTCTGGTGCGGGTGGCGGGGGTGGCTCGGGGAGTTCCGACTGCGCCGGGATATTCTCCGTGTCCTGGCCGGTGTTCTGGTCCGTGCCCCATTCCGGGACCTGCTCCGGTGCCGGTTCGGGTGAGGGCCCGTCGCCCCCCTCCTCGATGGTCCCCGAGGCAACGGCGCCCGAGTCGGCGTCGGCGTGCGCGGCAGGGTCGGTCCCGTCCCACTCGGTCGCAACCGCTCCGGAATCGGCATACGCCGCTCCGACGGACGCCGCGGGGAGATCCTCACCGAAAGGGTTGAGGTGATCCGGATCGTCCGCCGATGCGCTGCCGTCAGGGAGGTCCTCCGCCCCGGATCGCGATCCGGACGCGGGGGCATACAGGTTCTCCCGCAGCTCCAGCAGGGAGTTGATCTCGGTGGAGAAGCTGATGATCTGCTGCTGCTGCCAACGCAGGGAACGGGCACGGTCCTCGGCCTCGTGGAGTGCGTCGGTGGTGTGGGCGCGGACCTTCTTCACCAGTGAGGTCGCCGTGCGACGCGCCTCGTCCTGGATCGACTGGGCACGGGAGCGGGCGTCCGCCAGGACCTGGTCGGCCTGTGCCCGGGCCAGGTCCTCGGCGGTGTGGGCCTGCTGGGTGATGTGCTCGGCGTGCTGGAGGGCGGAGGCGACCTTCTCATTGGCATCGGCCGTGATCCGATCCGCGTGGGCCACGGCGTCGTTGTGCAGACGCAGGAACTCCTGTTGGGTCTCGTCACGTTTGCGGGCGTTCGTCACGTCCAACTCCCGGGCCTGGTCGCGGGCCTCGGCGAGGATGTGGGCGGCGTCCTCGCGCATCTGGGAGGACTCCCGTTCCGCGTCGGCGCGCAGGCTGGCTGAGGCACGCTGGCCCTCCGCGAGGACCACTGCAGCTTCCCGCTCGGCCTGGGAGACCTTCTCCGAGATCTCACCCAGTTGCTGCTCGACCTTGGCACGGTGGGCGGTCTGCTCGGTCTCGATCTTCAGTCGGGTCTGTTCTGCGTCGCTGCGGGCATTCGCGAGGATCTGGTTCGCGTCCTCCTGGGCGTCGGCGCGCTGCCTGCGGATCTGTTCCTGGGTCTCCTCGATGAGGCGCTGGGACTGCTTGGCCGCATTGGCCACGACCGTGTTCGCCTGCTCCTCCGCGACGCGGAGGATCTCCTCGAACTGGGTGTGTGTGGAAGCCGCCGACTCGGGCAGTGATCCGCCTTCGTCCCCGCCGGCGCTCGCATCGCCCGACGGTCCCTGCCCCACACGGCGGATCTGGGAGTCGAGCAGTTCAACCTCCTTCGCCAGGCGCCTCACACGAGCCTCGGACTGTTCTGCACGGGCCTGGGCTTCGTCGGCCTGCTCCCGGAGCACCTGGGCCTCGTGCTGGGCAGCCTGCGCTCCCTGCTGGGAACGGCTGGCCTGCTCCGAGATGTCGGTCAGCTGCTGGGACAGCTCATGTGTGTTCTGCTCGTTGAGGGCGACGAGTTCGGAGATGTAGCGGTCGACGCTCTCCTTGTCGTAACCGCGGAAGGAGACTTCGAACTCGGGTGCTGGATGATCATTCATGGCAGGTCCCGGGGTGGTCGAGGATTCGGATGATGGATCCGATGGTGGTGTGGGTCACGGTCGTCGTCCATCGTACAGGTCAATGGCTGGGTGCAGGCTGGACGGATGTGGTCCTCCCTCGTCGGGGACCCCGGACGCACGGGCGGATGGAATGCCGGTCGGTCCACATGCGTTGTGATGGCCATGACAACTCTCGGATTGATCGGTGCAGGCCACATCGGAAGCCAGATCGCCCGGAAGGCGGTGGAGCAGGGGTACGACGTCGTCCTGAGCAACAGACGTGGCCCCGAGGTGCTGCAGGACCTCATCGCCGAACTCGGACCCCGCGCCCGAGCGGCGAACTCTCCCGCCGAGGCGGCCGAGGCCGCAGACCTGGCGGTCGTGACCATCCCCCTCAAGGCCATCGACACTGTCCCCGTGGAGCCGCTGGTCGGGAAGATCGTCATCGACACGAACAACTACTACCCCCAGCGTGACGGCCACATCCCCGCCCTCGACGAGGAGGCGACCACCACCTCCGAGCTGCTCCAGGCGCACCTGCCCCAGTCCTTTGTCGTGAAGGCCTTCAACCACATCCAGGCTGCCCAGATCACCACGGCCGGTCGCCCCGCAGGCGACCCGGACCGCCGCGGCCTGGTGGCCGCCTCCGACCATGCAACGGCACTCAGCGTCGTGGCCCGTCTCCTGGATGCCTTCGGCTTCGACGCGGTGCCCGTGCAGCCGCTGAGCGAGTCCTGGCGCATCCAGCGCGACACGCCCGGCTACGTCCAGCCCTACAGCGCGCCCCAGCTGGTCCATGCCCTGGCCATCGCCAAGCGCTACCG